>DATIYG010000381.1:0-6701 GCA_035517755.1 Rhizomicrobium sp.
GACGAAGAGGGCTGGACGCAAATTCCGGGCGCCCAGATCTTCACCGTCGATGCGAATCGCTCGCTCGGGGGCCCCAATGACGTCGAGACCTATGCGGAAAGCACCGGGGCCTGGACGACGAGTCCCAACCAGACGCCGGTCAGTTGCACTGATCCCGGCTCGCACGAAATCGGTCCAGGCGCGCTTCTGCCGAGCGGCCTGATCTATCAGCTCTGCGGTACGGCTCACACGGCCGTGTACAATCCGCTGACGGATACCTGGAACGCCGGACCGGACGTTCCGAACATCGACGGGTCGCTGGACATCGCCGATGGTCCTGCTGTGGTGTTGCCGGACGGAAACGTTTTGTTCCAGGCGAGTCCGGGCGTATTCGAGGGCGGCCCGTCGCACTTCTTCGAGGCGAAGGTCAAGAATGCTTCACACGTGACTATTACGCAGGTAAGCGAGCCGGCGAGCGCACCGGATCAGAACTCCTATGAAGGCCGCATGATGATGCTGCCGACAGGGCAGGTTCTGTGGCAGAGCGACGTGGGCGATGTGGAAATCTACACGCCGACGGGCAAGCCTGCGAAGAATGCGATTCCGAAGATCAAGCATATGAAGCCGTCGCTCAATGTCGGAAGCAACAACAACAAGATGAGCGGCATCGGGTTCAATGGCCTGAGCTTCGGCGGCTACTACGGCGACGACGTGCAGGAGTCGACCAACTACCCGCTCGTGCGCTTCACCAATGTATCGAGCGGCCACGTCTGCTATGCCAAGACGCATGATTACGCGACCGGCATTTCGGACGGCTCGGTCACCAATGCGAAGTTCGACATTCCGGCTTCGTGCGAAACCGGTGCGAGCACGGCGGTGGTGGTCGTGAACGGCATCGCATCGAAGGCGAAGAACGTGACGCTGAACTGATTTGCTTCACCAGGGGATGCGGGCGGGCCGGGCGAAAGTCCGGCCCGTCTTGCTTTTAACGGCCCAACGGATTGCGACGGCGCCCGTCGCGCTCAGCGATTGAGCCGGCTCTCCCACGCATAGGCGGTGCGCACGATCTCAAGGAGATCGTCATGCTCGGCCGTCCAATGAAGATCGCTGCGAATGCGGCGCACATCGGCGACGATGCTCGCCGGATCACCCGATCTGCGCGGCGCCTCGCGAACCGGCAACGAGCGGCCGATCACTTCTTCAACCGCCGAAATCACTTCGCGGACGCTGTAGCCGCGGCCATAGCCGGCATTGTAGGCGCCGGACGCCTTTCCGGCGCGCAGCGCATCCAGTGCGGCCAGATGGGCGTTGGCAAGATCGGTGACATGGATGTAGTCGCGCACGCCGGTGCCGTCGGATGTGGGATAGTCCGTGCCGAAAATGTCGAGATGCGCGATGCGCCCGAGTGCCGCCTGGCAGGCGCGCTTGACGAGATGCGTGGCTATGGGCGTCGTCTGGCCCGTGCGGCCTTTCGGATCGGCGCCGGCCACGTTGAAATACCGAAGCGCGATGTAATCCAGGACACCTGCACGAGCGGCGTCTTGCAGCATCCACTCCGTCATCAGCTTCGAGCGCCCATAGGGACTGACCGGAGCCAGCTCCGAATCTTCCGCCACCGGCTTGTCGCCGGCCGAGCCGTACACGGCTGCGCTGGAGGAAAATATGAACCGCCGCGTGCCCGTGGCGACGCATGTCTCGAACAATGCGCGCGAGGCACCTGTGTTGTTGCGGTAGTAGCCGAGCGGATCGGCGACGGAGTCCGGCACCACGATGGAGCCGGCGAAGTGGATCACGGCATCGATATTGTACTCGCCAAGGATTTGGCGAAGGAGCGCCTCATCGCCCACGTCGCCTTGCACGAACGCGGCGACCTCGGATACCAGCGCGCGCTGGCCGGTCGAAAGATTGTCGATCACGACCACGTCTTCGCCGCGGTCGACCAGTGCGTAGACGGTATGGCTACCGATGTATCCGGCACCGCCGGTGACGAGGACAGTCATGCACCCGGTCCCGATTCGATGCGGCCTCCCTTCCTAAAGGCTGGAGGGCCCAAGGGGAACATCAAATGCCCAATTGCCGGCGCTGGAGAAGAGGAGACTTGGAGCGGGCGAGGCGAATCGAACGCCCGACCCTAACCTTGGCAAGGTTATGCTCTACCCCTGAGCTACGCCCGCGTTCCAAGTGGACGGTGGTTATGGCGCAGGCGGAAAGGCCGGGTCAATAGCCTTTGCCTGAATGGGTTTGCCCAGGTATTTCCTATGGAAATGAGGGTCGGCGCATGCGCGTTCGGCGCCCACGCTTGCCAGGATAGAGCCACGGAAAACCATGCCTGCCACCGACACCGATCTTTTCGAGTTTCTCGATGCGCTCGGCATCGCGCATCGCACGTTCGAGCACGCGCCCGTGTTCACCGTGGAGGAATCGCAAGCCGCCTGCGCCCACATTCCGGGTGGCCACACCAAGAACCTGTTCGTCAAGGATCGGAAGGATGGCCTGTGGCTGGTGGTGTTGCGCGAATCCGTCCGCGTCGATCTGAACGCGCTGGCGAAGCAGCTGGACGCCGGCCGCTTCTCCTTCGGCTCCGGCGAGCTCTTGATCGAAACGCTCGGTGTGCCGCCCGGCTCGGTCACGCCGTTTTCGCTGATCAACGACAAGGACCGCGGTGTGCACGTCGTGCTCGATGTGGACATGCTGGTGCTGGATCCGCTCAATTTCCATCCGTTGCGCAACGACCGGACGACGGCCATTTCGGCGGCCGATCTTCTGGCCTTCGTGCGCGCCACGGGGCATGAGCCCGTGGTCGCCAAAATCCCCGAGCGGCAGGCTTAATGGCCTCCGGTTGCATGGACTTTTGGCGGGATTTGCTAAGCAGGCACCGGACCTTTTAATTTCCCCAACCGCCGCCCATCTCTGGCGAGACAACAGGCAGGATTGTTCATGGCGATTATCGGTCCCAGCGGCCGTCCGGTCGGGAAGACTCAAGGGTCAAACACGGCACCGTCCGCAGGCGGAACATTCGTCAAGGACTCCTCCATCGAGACATTTGCATCCGATGTGATGGAGGCCTCGCGCGAGGTGCCGGTCATCGTCGATTTCTGGGCGCCGTGGTGCGGGCCCTGCAAGCAGCTCGGTCCCTTGCTCGAGAAAGTGGTGAATGAGGCCAATGGCGCGGTCCGCCTCGTCAAGATCAACATCGACGAGAATCAGGAGCTTGCCCGCCAGTTGCGCATCCAGTCGATCCCGACCGTATACGCCTTTCGCAATGGACAGCCGGTCGACGGCTTCATGGGTGCGATCCCGGAGTCGCAGCTGCGTGCCTTTGTGCAAGGCCTGACCGGCGGAGCCGCCGGTGCGGCGCCGAGCGAAGACGCCTTGGCAATTGCAGACGAAGCGTTTGCTGCGGGCGATGTGGCGACCGCAGCCCAGTCCTATGCGCAGGCGCTTCAGGACGAACCGGGCCATCCCAAGGCCGTCGCGGGCCTTGCGCGCTGCTATCTCAAGAGCGGCGACGTCGATCGTGCGCGTAAGACATTGCAGCTCGTGCGCCCGGACGGCGAAACCGACGAAGCCGTGCGCGCCGTCGATGCCGAGCTGAAGCTGCGCGAGGGTGCTGCGCAATCGGGGGGCGATGCGGAGAAGCTCCGGGCTGCAATTGCCGCCGATGCCGGAAACCATCAGGCGCGTTACGATCTCGCGCTCGCGCTCGACGCCAAAGGCGAACGCGAAGCCTCGATCGATGCGCTGCTCGAAATCGTGCGCCGCGACCGCAACTGGAACGATGGCGCCGCGCGCAGGCAACTGCTCACCCTGTTCGAGGCGATGGGCCCGGCCGATCCGCGCACCATCGACGCGCGGCGCAAACTCTCGGCGATCCTGTTTTCGTGATGGCAATGATGATCGGACCGCGCCCCATCCGTACCCTCGAGGACCTTCCAAGGACGGTCCCCATTTTTCCGCTGACCGGCGCGCTGCTGCTGCCGCGCGGTGCGTTGCCGCTGAACGTGTTCGAGCCGCGGTATCTTGCCATGGTGGACAGCGCACTGTCCGGCGACAGGCTCATCGGCATGATCCAGCCGACGGAAAACGAGGAGCACAATCTGCGCCCGCCGCTCTCCGATGTCGGCTGCCTCGGGCGGCTCGTCAGCTTCACGGAGGGCGACGACCGCCGCTATCACATCACGCTCAAGGGTCTGTGCCGGTTTCGCGTGGCGCAGGAATTATCCGTCGACACACCTTATCGTCAGGTGGTGCCGGACTATTCCATCTTCCTCGGCGACCTCGTGCAGCACGAGGACAGCGAATTCCCGCGCGACCGGGTGATCGCGGCGCTCAAGCATTATCTTTCCCGCCGCGATCTCAAGGCGGACTGGCAGGCGGTGATGAACGCGCCGGCCGAGACCTTGGTGAATGCGCTCTCGATGCTCTGTCCGTTCGAGCCGGCCGAAAAGCAGGCGCTGCTGGAGGCGCCCGGCTGGGACGAGCGAGTCGCCACCCTGGTTGCCCTGCTGGAAATGGCGGGCGCCGAGCCAACAAGTGGCACCGTGAACTGACGATGGCAGATGTCGATCGCAAGCTGCTCGAGATTCTGGTCTGTCCGGTGACCAAGGGATCGCTCGTCTACGATCGCGAGAAGCAGGAGCTGATCAGCAAGCAGGCGGGGCTCGCCTATCCCATCCGGGGCGGCGTGCCGATCATGCTGGCCGGCGAAGCGCGCGAACTCACCGAAGCGGAACGGGCGCAGCGGTGACCGGCAGGCCGTGGCCAGTCGAATTGCGGCTCGACAAGACGAAGACGACGCTGCACGTCGCGTTCGACACGGGCGAGCGGTTTGCGCTGCCGGCGGAATATCTCCGCGTGGAATCGCCGAGCGCGGAGGTGCAAGGACATAGCCCGTCGCAGAAGCAGATTGTCGGCGGCAAGCGCAATGTGAAAATCCGCGACCTCGAGTCCGTCGGCAATTACGCGGTGCGCATCCTGTTCGATGACGGCCACGACACCGGGCTCTACAGCTGGGACGTGCTGCATGAGCTCGGCCGCGAGCAGAGGCAGAAGTGGCAGGCCTATCTGTCGGCGCTTGCCGCCCGAGGCCTCGATCGCTAGCTAGCGCACGCGCGTGCCGGCACGCGCATCCCAATGCAGCGGATGCGCCGATTTCGGCAACGGTGCATCGGAAGCACCAATGGTCGCTCCATACTTCCAGCCGGGCGGACAGATCGCGATATAGCGCGCGTATCCGCCGGTCCCGCCCTTGAGCTTCGGAAATCCGATAGCGACGAGGCAGCCCGTTTCCGCCACCTGATCGAGATTTGCCACGCCCTCTGCCTGCGTATAGCCGTGGTGCATCAACCAGCTTTCGCCTTCCAGCGTTGGCGTGGTGTCGGTGTCGAGCGGCTCGTGACCGTGGAACAGGATGTGCCGCTCGAGATGGAGAAATTTCAGCGCGGCGAGCGAGACACCGGGAAACGCGGCTCGCGTGGCGAGCGCCGGGTCCGGCCATGCCTTCGACCAATCGGAGCGGACGAACACGACCGAACCTTCAGGGATGCGGCCGTTGCGCTTCTCCCAGGCCAGAATGTCTGCGACCTGAAGCGCATAGCCCGCGTTGCTCTTCACCTGCGGCACGATGGAGATGACCACGAGCGGCCGCACCGCGTAGGTCGCGGGCAGCTCGTCGATCGACGGATACTCGGGCGCCCAATGCGCTGGCGGATCGAGCTGCGTGCCGAGCTGGTCGGTCGAAAGATCGTAATGCGTGGCCTCGAATCCGTCGCTCTTGTAGGTGTAAGGCTTGCCGGTCGCGGGGTTGATCGTGGGCGCGAATTTCGAGGGGCCAAATCCATGCCACACCGGGATGTCGGGCGCGACGGTGTGCGTCAGGTCGATGTATTTGGCGTGCCGCAGCACATCGTCGTAGGTCTTCCACAGACCGGAGCTGCCGCCGGCCTGCGCTGCAGGTATTGTCAATGCCAGAACGGCGGGAACGATCTGCCAGAGGCGCATGGTGGCCCTCCCCCAATGGACGGCTTAAGATAGGCCGCATGAACGAACACACCAATGAATATGCGAAGGAAGCGCCGCGCATTCCGACAACGGCGCAGACCCTCCGCGATGGCAAGCATCGGCGCGCCCTGGTCGTCGGCCAGGATGGGAGCCGCTGGACGGACCTCTATCACGGCATTCTCACTGTGCCATGGTGGCTGTTCTTCCTCGGTCTCGCCGCCGTCTTCCTGCTGACGAACATCCTGTTCGCGCTGCTCTACTATGCCGATCCCGGCGGGATTGCGCATGCGCGCCCGGGCATGTTCTGGGACGACTTCCTGTTCAGTGCGCAGACCATCGGCTCGATCTTCAGCGAGATGACGCCGGAGACGGCGTATACCAACACCGTGGTCGTGGTCGAGGCGTTCATCGGGCTCGTCTATCTCGGCCTCATGACCGCGTTGATGTTCGCGCGCATGTCACGCCCATCGGCACGTGTCGTCTTCAGCAAGGTGGCCGTGATCGCGCCATTCGACGGCGTCCCCACCCTGCAGTTCCGCGCCGCCAACCAGCGCGGCAACCAGATTCTCGACGCCGCCGTAACGGTCACGCTGGCGCGCCAGATGATCACCAGCGAAGGTATCGTCATGCGGCGCTTCGAGGAGTTGAAGCTGATGCGTTCGCGCACGCAACTGTTCGCCTTGTCCTGGACCATCATGCACAGAATCGACGAGACGAGCCCG
>DATIYG010000382.1:0-4350 GCA_035517755.1 Rhizomicrobium sp.
CAGCACGATGGCTGGGTCATTTCCGCCCAACTCCAGCGTGACGCGCTTCAACGTGCCGCTGGCGCTCGCCATGACCTTCTTGCCGGTCGCCACCGATCCGGTGAACGAGATGCGGTCGATGCCGGGATGCTCGGTCATCCAGTGGCCGAGGTCATTGCCGCCGGAGACGGTGTTGAGCACGCCGGGCGGCAGGGTGTCGCGCGCGATCTCGCCCATCAGCAACGTGGCCAGCGGCGTGTAAGGCGACGGCTTCAGCACCATGGTGTTGCCGGCATAGAGCCCGTGCGCGATCTTGTGGCAGGCGAGAATGATGGGGAAATTCCACGGCGTGATGGCGCCCACCACGCCAAGCGGGTGATAGACGAGCTCGACCTTGTGCTTGCCGTCGTTGCGGATCAGCTCCGGCTTCACCTCCATGTTGCACATGGCCTCGAGCTCGTGCACCGAGGTGCCGATCTCCCACTTCGCCTGGCCGAGCGGCTTGCCCTGCTCCTTCGTCAACACCGCGCCGATCTCGTCGACGCGGGCGGCAAGGCCGTGCGCGAATTTCACGATCGCCTCGCGCCGCTCGGCGAAGCTCTTGGCCCGCCAGGCCGGATAGGCGCGTCGCGCGGACGCCACGGCGCGGTCGAGCTGCTCGCGCGAGGCATCAGGCGCCTTGGCAAACGGCTCCGCGGTCGCCGGATTGATCACATCGAAAAAGCGATCGCTCGTCTCGGCCTTGCCGTCGATCGTGTGGGTGAATCCGTTCGCCGCCATTGTCCTGCTCCCAACCGTGTCCGAGGGGTACGCAAACCGTTTTCGGCGGCCCTGTCAAAGGACGCCACAAACAACTTCGCGCGGGTTCCCTCGCGGGCAAATTTGACTGCCCGGACAATGGCATCGCTCGCGCGGGCACGCGGAAATGCAATTGCCTGATGCGCCGCTCCTGAGTCACGCTTGGCGAGGCAAGTTGGAGGCGCGCGATGAAGATCGCGGATCTGTTCAAGGTCGAAGGCTATGGCGTCGTCATCACGGGCGGCGCCAGTGGACTGGGCCTCGGCTTCGGTGAAGCGCTGGCGGAGAACGGCGCGCGCGTGAGCCTCCTCGATGTCGATCCCGAACGCATCGCGAAGGAGACGGCGCGTCTCAAGGACAAGGGCTACGACGTCCGCGGCGAAGTGGTGGATGTCACCGATCATCCCGCACTCGACCGTGCTTTCGACAATGCCGCGAAGGCACACGGCAAGATCGATGTGTGCTTCGCCAATGCCGGCATCGATTCCGGCATCGGGTATCTCGATGCCTGGGTGGGCGACAAGCGCAACCGCGTGGAAGCCGGCGCCATCGAGAACTACACCGACGAGCGCTGGGAGCGCACCATCAACATCAACCTCAACGGCGTGTTCGCCACCTGCCGCGCCGCGGCACGCCACATGCGGCCGCGCAAGCAGGGCCGCATCATCATCACCACGTCGCTGGCCGGGCTCACGCAGGAAGCCGTGATCGGCAGCGCCTATATGGCGGCGAAGGCGGGTGCGGCGCACTTCATGCGCAACCTTGCGCTGGAACTGGCCGCCTACAACATCTGCGTCAACGCGATCGCGCCGGGATTCTTCGTCACCAACATCGGCGGCGGCCACGCGCACAATCCCGAGACGCAGAAGAAAGTGTCGGCGCGCGTGCCCATGCATCGCGTCGGCTGGCCGAAGGACATGGCGGGACTGGCGCTGTTTCTGTCGTCGCCGGCTTGCGATTACGTCACCGGGCAACAGATCGTCATCGATGGCGGCTGGGGCCTGGGTGTTGCAGATTAAGGGAGAGGTTAATGCACGTAGGTCTTTGCACTGGCTGGTCGAACTACAACAAAGTGCCCGATGCGCAGTTCATGCAGGAGGAGCTCAAGCAGATTCTGCTGGGCGAAGCGCTTGGCTACGACTCCATCTGGATGACCGAGCACCACTTCGACGACTACTCGATCAGTCCCGCGCCGCTGATGACGCATGCCTGGCTCGCGGCCAACACCAAGCATATGCGGCTCGGCACGGCAGTGATCGTGGCGCCGTGGCACGATCCGGTGCGTCTGGCCGAGCAATTCGCGTGGCTCGATCATCTCTCGGGCGGCCGGCTGGTGGTGGGCTTCGGCCGCGGGCTTGCGCGCCTCGAATATGAAGGCCTGCGCATCGATCAATCCAAGGCGCGCGAGCTGTTCGACGAGATCGTGGCGCTGGTGATGAACGCGATGGAGACGGGCTTCATCGAGGGCGGCGAAATCTTCCAACAGCCACGCCGCGAAATCCGCCCGCGGCCGCTGCGCTCGCTGAAAGGCCGCGCGTTCGTCGCCGGCGGCACACCGGATTCGCTCCGCGCGACCGCGAAACTCGGCTTGCCGCGCCTGTTCCTCAACCAGCCGATGACGACCTCGACCAACCGTCCGCCGTTCGGCGGCGGCAAGATCCAGGCCGGTCACGTGCCGGTGCAGGCGGATCTGCCGGAAGATCCGTGGCTCAAGGCGTGGCTGGAATACCACCCGGGCGTGCCGCCGCCGGGACCGTTCGTCTCCAATCTCGTATTCGTCGATGAAAGCCGCGACCGCGCCGAGGAACTCGCGCGCACCTATGCAGCCAACACGTTCCGCTCCGCCATCATTCATTACGAGCTGACGTCGGAAGAGCTCGGAACGCGCAAGGGCTACGAAGCCTACAAAGCCATGCGGCTGAAGCCGGAGGATGTCGAACCTGCCGTCGAAGGCGTGGTGCAGCAATCCTTCTTCGGAACACCAAAAGATGTGCTGAAGCGCTTCGAGGAAATCATCGAGGCGCGCAAGCCACAAGGATTGTTCCCGCACCTGTGGACCGGCGGCATGCCGCACGAAGAGGTGAACCGCAATCTCACCTATTTCGCCAAGACCTGCCTGCCGGAGCTGAAGAGCTGGACATGTCAGCCGCTCACCATCGGCGAGCCGCTGGCAAAGGCTGCGTGATCCTTCGAGGCTGCGCGTGTCGCGCAGCACCTCAGGATGACGCATCGTCATGCTGAGGTGCGAGCGAAGCGAGCCACGAAGCATGACAGGAATGTGGAGATCGTAATGTCCAACAATCCCTTCGATCCATCGCTGTTCCGCGACAGCGCGATCTCGCCCGAGACACGCGCGTTCAACGAACAGATGGCCGCGCAGATGAAGGGCCGCCCCAAGCCGTGGGAAACGCAGGACGGGGCTGCGCCGTCGCGGATGTTCGCCGCGCCGCAATCGCCGCGCGCGCGAACGATGGTGGCCGAAGTAAAGGGACGCCCGCCGGTCGAGCTGCATGTGGTGGCGCCGGACAATCCGCGCGGCGTGTATATGCACATCCATGGCGGCGGCCTGATCATGGGTTCATCGCGCGATCAGGACCCGATGCTCGAGCGCATCATGAACGCGACCGGACTGGCCTGCGCGAGCGTGGAGTACCGGCTGGCGCCGCAGCATCCTTATCCCGAAGGCTGGGACGATTGCGAAACCGCCGCGCTGTGGCTCGCCAAAAACGCGAAGGCCGAATTCGGCTCGGACTGGCTTTCCATCGGCGGCGAGTCTGCCGGTGCAACACTGTCAGTTCCGACGCTGACACGGATGCGCGACAAGCATGGCTTCACCGGCTTCAGGGCCGCGAATTTGTCCTACGGCAATTTCGACAGCACGATGACGCCGAGCCAGCACTGGATCGGCGGCTCAAGTTTCTTCCTTGAGTCGCGCGACATCCAGTACTGCACGAGCCAGTACGCCCCCGATCCGGCGACGCGCCGCTCGCCCGACATGTCGGCGCTCTACGCCAATCTGAAGGACATGCCGCCGGCCTTGTTCACGGTGGGCACGATGGACGCCTTTCTCGACGACTCCCTGTTTGTCTATGCGCGCTGGATCGCGGCCGGCAACGAGGCCGAACTGGCCGTCTATCCCGGCGGCATCCACGGCTTCACCATGTTTCCCTACACGCTGGCCACCGAAGCCAACGCGCGCATCGACGCCTTCCTGAAGGCCGAACGCGACCGCGCCGGCCGGTAAGGGGTCGAAATCCGCCGCGATTGACGCTAGACCGGCGCCATGATTTCGCCTGCCAAAATCTTCGCCGTGGCGCCGATGATGGAGTGGACGGACCGGCATTGCCGCGTCCTCCATCGCCTGCTGTCGAAGCATGCCCGCCTCTACACCGAGATGGTGACGGCGGACGCGGTTCTGCGGGGCGACCGCGAGCGGCTGATCGGATTCGATGCGTTCGAGCATCCGGTGGCGCTGCAATTGGGCGGATCGGAACCGGCCAAGCTGGCCGAAGCGGCGCGCATCGCTGCCGGCTTCGGCTATGACGAAGTGAACCTGAATGTCGGCTGCCCGTC
>DATIYG010000383.1:0-4729 GCA_035517755.1 Rhizomicrobium sp.
CCGACGAAGCGCCAGCGCGACATCTGGAATCTGGAGAAGCAGGCACAGGGTGCCGCGTTCGAAGCGGCGCGCGTCGGCGCGGCCTGTGAAGCGCCCGACTGGGCAGCGCGCGAGGTGTTGCAGATGGCTGGCCTTGGGCCGGATTACCATCTGCCGGGACTGCCGCATCGCACCGGTCATGGCATCGGTCTTGATGTGCACGAGGCGCCCAATCTGGTGCGCGGAGACAAGACTCCGCTGGCGCCGGGCATGTGTTTCTCGAACGAGCCGATGATCGTGTTGCCGGGCGAATTCGGCATCCGGCTCGAGGACCACTTCTACATGACGGATGCGGGCCCGCGCTGGTTCACCGAGCCGTCGCACTCGATCGACGAGCCCTTCAAGGGCGTCGAACCGTTGACGAATTAGGCCGGCTTGACGAGAACGTGCTTCTTCTTGCCGCTGGAAAGTTTCAGCACGCCTTCGGCCGATAACGCACTCGTATCGATCTGCGCGCGCGGATCGCTTACCACCTGATCGTTGATCCGCAATCCGTTGTTGGCGATCAGCTTGCGTGCTTCCGAATTGGATGATGCAAGGCCCGTCGCCACCGCGAGATTGAGTACGCCATCGGGAAGTTTGAGTGTGAACGTCGGCAGGCCTTCAGCCGCCGCACCTTCCTCGAAGGTACGCCGCGCGGTTTCCGCAGCATCGTTCGCAGCGGCGCGGCCGTGACACAAGGCCGTTGCTTCGGTCGCGAGAAGCTTCTTGGCGTCGTTCAGCTCCGCGCCTTGCAGCTTTTCCAGCCGCGCGACCTCGGCTTCCGGCACGTCGGTGAAGAGGCGCAGGAAGCGCCCGACATCGGCATCTTCCGTGTTGCGCCAATATTGCCAGTAATCGTACGGCGAGCGCATCTCCGGATTGAGCCACACCGCGCCTGCGGCCGTTTTGCCCATCTTCGCGCCCGACGACGTGGTGATCAGCGGCGCCGTCAATCCGAACAGCTGTGTGTTCTCGATGCGTCGGCCGAGATCGATACCGCTGACGATGTTGCCCCATTGGTCGGCGCCGCCCGCCTGCAAGCGGCAGCCATAGCGGCGGTACAGTTCGAGATAATCGTAGGCCTGCATGATCATGTAGTTGAATTCGAGGAAGCTGAACGGAAGATCCTCGTCCAGCTTCATCTTCACGCTGTCCATCGTGATCATGCGGTTGATGGAGAAGTGCCGCCCGATCTCGCGCAGGAACGGGACGTATTCGAGTTTGTCGAGCCAGTCGGCGTTGTCGACCATAATTGCGTCCGACGGCCCGTCGCCGAATTTCAGGAATTTCTCGAAGCAGTTGCGGATGGCGCGCTTGTTGGTCTCGATCGTTTCGTCGCTGAGCAGCGGCCTCGCTTCGGTGCGGAAGGAGGGATCGCCCGCCTTGGTCGTGCCGCCGCCGATCACCACGATGGGGCGGTGGCCGGCCTGCTGCAGCCGCCTGAGCGTCATGATCTGCAGCATGGAACCGACATGCAGACTGGGCGCGGTGCAATCGAAGCCGATATAGGCGGTCACGCGCTCCTTCTGGAACAGCGTGTCCAGCGCCTCGGGGTCGGTGCAGTCGTAATACTGTCCGCGCGCCACATAGGTGCGGAGAAAATCAGAGCGGAACTGCGGCGCGGGCGGCATTTCATCGTCCCGTGCGCGGGCTCGTCATGATGCGCTCGCAGTATTCGTGCACGGTCTCGACGACTTCGGCTTCGTGCTTGTCGAAGAAGTGGTTGGCGCCTTCGATCTTCTCGTAGGTGATCTTGATGCCCTTCTGGGCGGTGAGCCGGTCCACCAGCTTCTGCACATCGGCTTCCGGGACAACCTGATCCTTCGTGCCGCTGATGATGATGCCGGATGTCGGGCAGGGCGCCAGGAACGCGAAATCGTACATGCTGGCGGGCGGTGCGATGGAGACGAACCCAGTGATCTCCGGCCGGCGCATGAGAAGCTGCATGCCGATCCATGCGCCGAACGAAATTCCGCACACCCACACGAAGGACGGGTTGGGATAGAGCGTGTTCATCCAGTCGAGCACGGCGGCCGCATCGGACAGTTCGCCGGCGCCGGAATCGAAGGTGCCCTGGCTGCGCCCCACGCCCCGGAAATTGAATCGCACGGTGGTGCAGCCGAGCTTGTGGTACATGTGGAAGAGGTCATAGACGAGCGGGTTGTTCATCGTGCCGCCGAACTGTGGATGCGGATGCAGCACCAGCGCCATGGGCGCGTTCGGCGCCTTCTGCCGCTGGTAGCGGACCTCGATGCGCCCAGCGGGACCGGGCAGGATGATGTCAGGCATGGCGGGCCGATTCCTTGCCTTGGCGGCAACCGGGCGGGCAATAATCCATCAGGTTAGTCAACTTTGAATGGCCGATGCGCGTTTCCGTCATAGCAAATAGTTGACCATCCTGCTCGGGATAATTATATGCGGGTGCGAGAAAACCCGGCGCTTTCCGGCCGCTTGTTAACACGGGAAGCGCCTTGCGGGGCAAGGAAAAAGCGCCGGATTCGGGAGATTGGACGATGAGGCTCAGCACCAAGGGACGCTACGCGGTGATGGCAATGGCCGACCTGGCCGGCCATGAGGGCGGGACACGCGCCGTTTCACTGGCCGATATCGCCCGGCGGCAGGAGATTTCGCTGTCCTATCTCGAGCAGTTGTTCGCGAAGCTCCGGCGGCAGAATCTCGTGAAGAGCGTGCGCGGGCCGGGCGGCGGCTATCGCCTGGCGCGGCCCTCTGCGGAGGTGCGCATCGCCGACATCATCACCGCCGTGGACGAACCCATTCGTGCGACGCGTTGCCTGCCGGGCGCCGGCAAGGGCTGCACGACCACGGGCCTGCGCTGCGTGACGCATGATCTGTGGGAAGAGCTCGGCCAGCAGATCCACGTCTTCCTGTCGTCCATTTCGCTCGCCGATGTGGTGGAGCGGCGCGTGCTGGGCCGCGCGCGTCCCTGCCGGGCGGCGAATGAGCCGAAAGAAGGCACGCGCGAGGCGGCATGATCTACCTCGACCACAACGCGACCTCGCCGCTGAGGCCCGAAGCGCGGGCCGCGATGGAGCGCGCGCTCGACGTCGGCGGCAATCCGTCGTCGGTGCATGCGGCGGGGCGTGCGGCGCGCGCGGCTATCGAGGAGGCGCGCGACACGGTGGCCGCGTTTGCCGGTGCGTCTTCCGGCGAAGTCATCTTCACGAGCGGTGGCGCGGAGTCGAATGCGCTGGCCTTGCGTGGCGCCATTGCTGGTGCCGCGGAAGTCGAGGATCGCATCACGCGGCTGTTCGTGGTGGCCACGGCGCATGACAGCGTGCGCGCGGTGGCGGCCTCGCTGGCAGAAACCACGCCCGGACTCAAGCTGTATGAGATCGCGGTGGACGCGAATGGCCGCATCGATCGCGACGCCTTCCGCTTGCAGTTGATGAGCGGCAAGGGCCGCGCGCTCGTCTCGCTCGTCTATGTGAACAACGAGTCCGGCGTTATCGATGACATCGCCGGACTGTCAAAGCTTGTTCGCACAGAAGCGGGCGACGCCGCACTCATCCATGTCGATGCCGTGTCGAGCGGCTATTGCCCGATCAACTTCCGCAAATGGGGCGTGGATTACCTTTCGCTCTCCGCGCACAAGATCGGCGGACCGCAGGGCGTGGGTGCCCTGATCGTGAAGGTCGATGTGCCGCTGGCGCCGCTGTTCAACGGTTTCCAGGAAATGCGCCGCCGCGGCGGCACGGAAAACCTGTCGGGCATAGCCGGTTTTGCCGCCGCCATCCGCACGTTCGAACTCAATCGCGATGCTGAAATCGCCCGCGTGGTTTCGATCCGCGACCGCTTCGAATCCAAACTTGGCGCCGCCGCGATCTTCGCCAGGGACGCGGAGCGCGCCCCGAACACATCCAGCTTTGCGTTTCTCGGGCTCCCGGCCGAGACGGCGCTGATGGCGCTCGACCTCGACGGCATCTGCGTCAGCTCGGGCGCGGCTTGTTCCTCGGGCAAGGTTGGGCGCTCGCATGTGCTGGCGGCGATGGGTGTTCCGGGCGAGACCGCCCGTTGCGTGCTGCGCGTCAGCTTCGGCTGGAATTCCGCAGCCGAAGATGCCGACGCAGCCATCGCCTCGCTGGAAAAACTGATCGCGCGTGTCGCTGCGCGGAAGGCGGCGTGATGGCAGCGCTCGAAACAAAAGAAAAAGTCGCCGCCCTTGGTGAGAAGTACAAGTACGGCTTCGTCACCGACATCGAGATGGAGCGGGCGCCAAAGGGCCTTTCCGAAGACACCGTCCGCTTCATCTCGGCCAAGAAGAACGAGCCGGACTGGATGCTGGAATGGCGCCTTGGCGCCTATCGCCGCTGGCGCGAGATGCACGAGCCCAAATGGGGCCGCATCCACTACGGCCCGATCGATTACGAGAATGCCTATTACTACGCCGCGCCGAAAAGCATGGCGGAGAAGAAGAGCCTCGACGAAGTCGATCCCAAGCTGATCGAGACCTACAACAAGCTCGGCATTCCGCTCTCCGAACAGAAGCTGCTGGCCGGCGTGGCGGTGGACGCGGTGTTCGATTCGGTTTCCGTTGCCACCACGTTCAAGGCGAAGCTGAACGAAGCCGGCGTGATCTTCTGCCCGATCTCCGAAGCCATCCGCGATTATCCCGAGCTGGTGAAACAGTACCTGGGCTCCGTGGTGCCGGTGACGGACAATTTCTTCGCCACCCTCAATTCGGCCGTGT
>DATIYG010000384.1:0-2050 GCA_035517755.1 Rhizomicrobium sp.
ACCGCCCAGACCCGTCCCGCCGCCGCCGGCGCGGACGGAATCCATTGTTGATCAACAGCTTGAGACCATGACCACGGCGCTTTCCGAGGCGCTGGCCCGCGCCAAGGCCATCGATCCGGCCCAGGACGAGTACGGCCATCGCGCCTCGGCCGAAGTGAGCCAGGCGCTCAAATTCGCCGAAATGAGCGCCAGGCTGGTCAAGGCGAAGGCGCGGCTCAATGGGGAGATCAAGCTGCTGCATCACGTCACGCGCGGCGAAGCCAGTGCGGCGCAGGACACCAGCAACGATTCGCATGTCTATCCGGGCATGCCGAAGATCACCGACGAGGAGCTGAACAGCATCGACGGCTACTTCCGCTTCGAGCGGCGCTGGCTTACCGCGAAGCTGCGGTTTCTGGGTGAAGACATGGCAGCCGTGCGGGAGCGGCTGGAAGAGATGCGCCGGCAGGACGAGCGCGACCAACTCCTCGAAGTCATCAACGGGCCAAAAACGGAGGCCACCCCCTCCCCCCTCGCCAGCGGAGGTTCAAATGGGCAGGCGGACGGGTAATCCGCGCGGCGCGCCCAAAGGCAACACCAACCGCCTGAAGCACGGGCGGTGGGGCCGCGAATTCGCCGCCTATAAGGCTGAGGTCGACGCACTGCTGCGCGAGGCGAAGAACGCCGTGATCCGCGCGAACATGGTGGTGCGCGCCCGGCGCAATCTGGCGCGGCGGGTGACGGCGATGACGATGAAAGAACGACGTGCCGGTTCCTCCCCCGCGCAGCGGGGGAGGGGGACCATGCGAAGCATGGTGGAGGGGGCGGGAGCTTCCGCCCCCCTCGCCGCCTGCGGCGGCACTCCCCCCGCAAGCGGGGGGAGAAATCTTTGGTCCCACGAATACTGTTGGCCAAATTTCTACAAGACGCGCGCGGGGCCGATGGATAGTTTCGCGGCGCAAACGATCGGGGCCTGACGCGTGAGCACGGCGACTTCATCGACGGCACAAGTCGGATCGCGGCTCGCGCTCGTCTTCATTTTCATCACCATGCTCATCGACACGATGGGGCTTGGCCTCACCATTCCGGTGGGCCCGCGCATCATCGCCGAGCTCACCGGCCACACGGTGATGAACGGCAAGGCGATGAGCGATGCGGCGTGGTGGGGCGGCTGGCTGCAGACCGCCTACGCCGGAATGCTTTTCCTGTTCTCGCCGCTGATCGGAAACCTGAGCGACCGTCTCGGCCGCCGCCCGGTGCTGATCGTGTCACTGCTGGCGCTGGGCGTGGATTACGTCATCACCGGAATGGCGCCGACCATCTGGTGGCTGTTCATCGGACGCACGCTCTCCGGCATCGCGGGCGCGTCCTACACCACGGCCAATGCCTACATCGCCGATGTGTCGGCGCCGGAAAAGCGCGCGGCGAATTTCGGTCTGGTCGGCGCGGCGTTCGGAATCGGATTCGTGCTGGGCCCGGCGCTCGGCGGACTGATCGGCCATTACGGCGTGCGCCTGCCGTTCTTCGCCGCGGCCGGACTGTCCGTCGCCAATGCGCTGTTCGGGATGTTCGTGCTGAAGGAATCGCTGCCGAAGGAAAAGCGCCGCAAATTCGAGCTGTGGCGCGCCAATCCCATCGGCGCCCTCTTCGCCATCCGCCGCCATCCCGTGATCTTCAGCTTCGTGGCGATCTACATCCTGATGCGGCTGGCGCACGACGCCAACCCGGTGATCTGGACCTATTACGTCTACTACAAATTCCACTGGACGACGGCCGATGTCGGCTATTCGCTCGCCTTCCTTGGCATCATCATGGCCATCGCCTACGGCTTCCTCACGCGCACGTTGATTCCGAAACTCGGCGAAGCACGCGCGGCCTATATCGGGCTGATGAGCGGCGCCATCGGATTTGCCGGCTACGCTTTCGCGACCCAGGGCTGGCAGATGTATCCGTGGATGCTGGTGTGGGCGCTGATGGCGCTCGCCATGCCGGCGATCAACGCCATCATCTCCAAGCAGGTGCCGTCCAACGAGCAGGGCGAAGTGCAGGGCGCGCTGTCGAGCGTGGGCGG
>DATIYG010000385.1:0-6160 GCA_035517755.1 Rhizomicrobium sp.
CCGGTTTCGTTCATCCGCGGCGCCGGTGCGGCGCTGCAAGGCCGCTTGGCCAAGGATGGCATCACGACGATCGCGCAATTGCAGGATGCGCCGCCTCGCGATTTGGCGGCGCGTTACGGCAGCACGGGGTTGTGGCTGTCGCGCCTCGCCCATGCCGACGACACGCGGCGCGTCGATCCCGGCGGCGACACCAAAACAATCTCGTCGGAAACCACCTTCGAGAATGACATCGCGGCGTTCTCCGAACTCGAGAAAATCCTCTGGCGTCAGGCCGAGCGCGTTGCCGCGCGCGCCAAGGCGGCTGAACTTGGCGGACGCACCGTCGTGCTCAAGCTCAAGACGGCCAAGTTCAGGATTCTGACGCGCAGCGTATCGCTGGATGCGCCGACGCAATTGGCCGACCGCATCTTCCGTGTGGCGCGCGAAAGCCTGAAGCACGAAGCCGATGGCACGGCGTACCGGCTGCTTGGCGTCGGACTGCACAACATCTGCGCCGCGGAGGAATGCGATCCGTCCGATCTCGTCGATCGCGGTGCCGGCAAGCGTGCCGCTACCGAACGCGCCATGGATCGCGTGCGCGCCAAATTCGGCGACGAGGCCGTGGGCAAAGGGCGCGGACTGCAAAGGCACCCTCGCGCGTCGCCCCGTACCCGCCTATAGTGGCGCCTTGTCGGTCGGGGGGTAACATGCGGCAACGGAACACGCGGCTGATCGCCGTCGGGATCGTGCTGATCATTCTGGCGATCGGGTTTTTCTTCGTGATGATGGGCATGGCACCCAAATCCAACGATCCGAAATCGATGATGGAAACCGTCGGACAGGCGTCCGGCGCTGTCGGCGGAATTGCGATCGTCATGGTGATCTTCGGCCTGATCGGGAAGAAGAAGCAGGCGTAACGACGACGTCAGCTTCCGTCGTGGCGGCTGAGTGCGCCGTATAGTTCCGGGCGGCGATCGCGGAACAGGCCCCAGGAGGCCCGCATCTTTGCGATCTCGTCAAGATCGAACGCAGCGGTGATCACGCCTTCATCGGTGCGGCCAAGCTCGCTGACGATTTCGCCCGTCGGTCCGGCGATGAACGACGATCCATAGAACGTCATCTCGCCGGCGCCGGTTGAACTCTTCTCCGTGCCGATGCGATTGCTGGCGACCAGCGGCACGTAATTCGCGCCGGCGTGGCCCTGCATCACGCGGCGCCAGTGATCGCGGCTGTCGACCGGCGGCGCCGGCGGCGGCTCGGTACCGATGGCGGTCGGATAAAACAAGACTTCGGCGCCCATCAGCGCCATGGCGCGCGCCGCTTCCGGAAACCACTGGTCCCAGCAGATGCCGCATCCGATGGTTCCGAATTTCGTCTTCCAGACCTTGAAACCGGTGTCACCGGGCGTGAAGTAGAATTTCTCCTGATAGCCGGGACCATCGGGAATGTGCGACTTGCGATAGAGACCCAACACACTTCCGTCGGCATCGATCATCGCCAGCGAATTGAAGTGGGCGCGGCCTGCCTGTTCAAAGAAGCTGACTGGCAACACAACGCCCAGTTCTTTCGCCAGCGCCGCAAACTGCGCGACGACCGGATTGTCCTTGAACGGCTTGGCTAGCCCGAAATGATCGGCCAGCTGGTCCTGGCAGAAATACGGTGTCTCGAACAATTCCTGCAGCAGGATGACGTTGGCGCCCTTTGCCGCCGCCGCGCGCACGAGTTCCTTGGCCCGCGCGATGTTCTTTGGCGCATCCCACGAGCAGGCGAATTGCGTGGCCGCAAGGGTTATCTGGCGCATGAGGCATTCCGCGTTTCGGGCAAATAGCGAATAGCGAATAGCGAATAGAATGCCAATCCGTCCGCCGCGCCCCTATTCGCCATTCGCCACTCGCTATTCGCGATCATGATGCCGGTTCCTGTTGCGTGATGCAGTGGATGCCGCCGCCGCCTTCGACGATATCCATGGCATCGATCTGCAGAATGTCGCGGCCGGGGAAACAATCGGCCAGCACCGCGCGCGCCTTCTCGTCGTTGGGATCGCTGAATGCCGGCATCACCACACCGCCATTCGGCAAATAGAAATTGACGTAACTGGTGGCGAGCGGACGTCCCCGCCAGTCCTCGCGCATCGTTTCGGGCTGGGTCAGCTCGATCACCTCGAACGTGCGCCCCTCCGCGTCATGCGCCTCTCGCAAGCGGCGGATGGCTTCCTGCACCGGTTGGTAGTCCGGATGGGATTTCTGTGGCGGCACGCCGATCAGCACGCGACCGGGCCCGGCGAAACACGCAATGTTGTCCACGTGCCCGTCCGTTTCCTCGTCGGAAAACCCTTCGCCAAGCCAGATCACGCGGCGCGCGCCCGCGTACAACGCAAGCCCCTGCTCCACATCGGCCTGCGTCAGATCCGGATTGCGATTGGGATTCAGCAGGCACTGTTCCGTGGTGATCAGCGTGCCCTCGCCGTCGACATGGATGGCGCCGCCCTCGCAGATGAACGGTGCGTCGTAGATCGTCAGGTCCTGCGCCTTGAGCACGCGCGTCGCAAATTGCGCATCCTGATCGAACGGCTTGTATTTGTTGCCCCAGGCGTTGAACCGCCATTGCACGCCGGCGCGATCGCCGCCCTTGCCGACCACGAACGTCGGCCCGAAGTCGCGCGACCAGGAATCGTCGAGCGGCACCTCGAAGAACTCGACGCGCCCCGCACTGGCGAGCTTCGCTTCGGCCAGATCGTGCGGGCGCACCGCCATCACCACCGGCTCGAACGACGAAATCGCCCGTGCCACGCGTGCATAAGCCTGCTTGGCGCGCAGCAGCCCATCGGGCCCGCCCCATGCTTCGGCGCGGCAGGGCCAGCACATCCAGGTGCGCAAGTGCGGCGCCCATTCGGCCGGCATCGCATAGCCGTCGCGCGCGGGACATGGCTGATTGGCATCAAGCGACATTTCGCTTCTATAGCCTTTCGTCTAAAGGTTGGCGACGCCCGTCAGGAGAGATGAGAATGCCCGGAAAAATCGATGGCCGCCTGGCCGAACTCGACATCAAGCTGCCGGAGCCGCCGGCGCCTGTCGCAAGCTATGTGCCTTACGTGGTGAGCGGCAAGCTCGTGTTCATTTCCGGTCAGGTGACCATTGCCGATGGCGGCCTGAAATATACCGGCACGGTGGGCAAGGAATTGTCGCTGGACGACGGCAAGGCGGCGGCGCGGCTGTGCGCGATCAATGTTCTGGCGCAATTGCGCATGGCGGCCGGCGGAAATCTCGACACCGTCAAGCGCTGCGTGCGCCTTGGCGTGTTCGTCAATGCGGTGCCGGGTTTCACGCAACATCCGGAAGTGGCGAACGGCGCCTCCGATCTGATCGTCGAGGTGTTCGGCGATTCCGGACGGCATTCGCGCGCTGCGGTCGGCGCAGGGTCGCTGCCCCGCAACGTCGCGGCGGAGGTCGAGGCGGTGTTCGAGCTGGCGTAGACCGAGGGAAGCGTGACGAAGGACGGCATCACGGCGCGTATCGCCGGGCCCGCCGCCGCGATTGGCAGCGCATCATGGAACGCCTGCGCCAATCCGGAAGGCTCGGGCTCGCCGCATCCGTTCACGCGATACGAATTCTTCGAGGCGCTGGAAGAATCCGGCTCGGCCACGTCACGCACCGGCTGGCGTCCGTGTCATCTGGTGATCGAGCGAGCGGACGGCGTCCAGGGATTGATGCCGCTTTATCTCAAGTCGCATTCGCGCGGCGAGTATGTGTTCGACTGGGGATGGGCTGATGCCTTCGAGCGCGCCGGCGGGCAATACTATCCGAAGCTCCAGGCCTGCGTGCCGTTCACGCCAGTGACGGGGAAGCGATTGCTGGTCGCGAGATCGGCGCCGGCGGAAGAGACACGCAATGCCCTGCTTGCCGCGGGTGCATCGGCTGTTACGCAGCTTGATGCATCCTCGTTGCACATCACGTTCCTCACCGCAGAGGAGTGGCGTGTCGCGGCCTCGCTTGGGTTCCTTCAGCGAACGGATCAGCAATTCCATTGGGAAAATAGGGGCTACGCCTCGTTCGATGATTTCCTCAGTGAACTGTCATCGTCCAAGCGCAAGAACCTGCGCAAGGAACGCGCCGCGGTTTTCGCCGAAGGCGTGGAATTCGAATGGCTGTCGGGCCCGGACATCACCGAAGCGCACTGGGACCGCTTCTTCGCCTTCTACATGGATACCGGCAGCCGCAAATGGGGCAGCCCCTATCTCACACGGGAGTTTTTCTCCCGCGTGGGCCAGAGCATGGGCGAGCAGGTCGTTCTGATCCTGGCGAAGCGTGCCGGCCGGTACATCGCAGGCGCCCTCAACTTCATGGGCGAAGGTGCACTGTTTGGGCGCAATTGGGGTTGCATCGAGTCCATCCCGTTCCTGCATTTCGAGACGTGCTACTATCAGGCCATCGAATACGCGATCACGCACGGCCTTTCGCGGGTCGAGGCCGGGGCCCAAGGCGAGCACAAGCTGTTGCGCGGCTACCTGCCGGTTCCGACCTACTCAGCCCACTCCATCGCCCATGCCGGGCTGCGCCGGGCCATAGCGGACTACCTGAAGGCAGAGCGAGCCTCAGTTGCCGAAAACATCGAAGCCCTTGCCGAACATGGGCCTTATCGGAAAGACTCATCTGCGCGCTCGGAGTGAACCGCCATGGCCTATGACCAGAACAACGTCTTCGCCAAGATCCTGCGCGGCGAGCTGCCCTGCGTGAAGATCCACGAAGACGACCACACGCTCTCCTTCATGGACATCATGCCGAGCGTGCCTGGACACACACTGGTCATCCCGAAAGCGCCGGCCGTGGATTTCTTCCATCTGTCGCCGGATGGCGCCGCGGCCCTCATCCGCACTGTGCACAAGGTGGCAAAGGCCGTGAAGGCGGGCCTAAACGCTCCGGGGATTATGCTGGTGCAACTCAACGGAGAAGCGGCGGGACAATCCATCCCGCATCTCCACTTCCACATTCTGCCGCGCGAGGCGGGGCTCGACCTCAAGCTGCATGGCCGGGAGATGGTGACGCCCGAGGAGCTGGAACCGATCGCGGAGAAAATCCGCGACGCCCTCTGAATCGCACGAGAGCCTTCCTGCGCATCGCCTGGCATGATTAGCTGCGTACGGAGCGTTTTTCTGTGCAGGGGGTTCCCCATGAAACTGTTGTCATTCCTCATCGCCATCGCCGCGCTTGCAATGGCAAGCATTGCGCCGTCCTACGCCGCCGGTACACGCGGCCGCGCGGCGGATTACTGCGTCCGGAAGGGTGGCGTCGTGCAGACGCGCATTCCCGAATACGGCACGAACGGCGGCGATCCGCTCGTGCTGTCCGGCAGCGCCGATTTCTGCCAGTTCACGTCGGCGAAGGACGGCAGCCAGATCAACGTGCTGCTTTCCACGCTCGTCACCCGGCAGCCGACGCTTGCGGCGCTGGCCTATTACGCAGAGGTGCCGCTCGGAAGCTGCACCGGCAACCCCGGCTCCTGCTATTGCTCGCAGGTCGGCGGCACCGATCTGTTCGGCGGAATCAACGCGGCAGGCGGCGGCTGGGTACTCGACAGCGACTCCAGCGATGTGCTGGAAGCCTGCATCTTCCCGGACATGTCGTCGATCGACTCATGGGGGCTTGCCTATCACTCGGCTGGAATCGTACGCGGCAAGAACCTCGCGCATGTGCTGCGCTATCCGAACCCGTACGATGCAGCCCACAAGGCGGCAGCGAAAGTTCCCTTCGCGAAGCGATAGAACTCAGACCCGGTTGCAGTCCTGCTCGTCAGGCGCAACCGGGAATTCCTCGGTCTGCAGCCGGGAGAAATCCGTGAAGCGTTCGGGCTTCGCGGCATTGGGACGGATGGCGTAAAGCTTGTAGTCGCTTTCCATCTGCAGCGCCAGCAAACCGGCCGATACGCTCCGCCACGGGTAGGTCTGCGAGAAATAGGGCAGCTGGTAGACGAACCGGCAGGTGTGGGTCTCGATGACGATCTCGCCGCCGCTCAGGCCTTCCGGATTGGGGAATTTGAATTCCACCAGCTTGCCCGCATAGGCAACCTGCACCTCCTCGCCCGCGGTCACGATGATCTGCTGCGGCGTGGCGTTGATGATGCGCACGGTGTCGACTGTCCAAGGCGTCTCGAACGACCACGTCTCGCACCCGGCGAGCGCAAGGCA
>DATIYG010000386.1:0-13154 GCA_035517755.1 Rhizomicrobium sp.
AGGAACCATCTCCGGCATGATCGCTGCCGAGTGCGCTTTCCGGCTTGTCGATCCAGCTGTCGCGTTTCGTTGCGAGGCGCCAGACGGCACGAAGGTTCGGGAGGGAGCCCTGCTCGCCACGATCGAAGGCCCTGCCCGCGCGCTGCTCACCGGTGAACGCGTTGCGCTGAATTTCCTCGGCCATCTTTCCGGCATCGCCACCGCAACGCGCGCGCTGGTGGACACAGTCTCGGATACCAAGGCCCGCATCGTGTGCACGCGCAAGACAACGCCCGGCCTTCGCGTTCTCCAGAAATATGCCGTGCGTTGCGGGGGCGGGTTCAATCATCGCTTCGGGCTCGACGATGCCATTCTCATCAAGGACAACCACATTGCCGCAGCAGGTGGATTGCGGGCCGCTGTCGAGCGCGCCCGTGCCGGGGCCTCCCACATGCTGCGCATTGAAGCGGAAGTCGACACGCTTGCCCAGCTCGAGGAAGCGCTCGCCCTCGGCGTCGATACAATCCTGCTCGACAATTACACCTTGGCCAATCTGAAGCGCGCGGTCGAACTCGCCGGCGGACGTGCTGCGCTCGAAGCCTCCGGCAATGTCACGCTGGCGACCGTGCGAGCGATCGCCGAAACCGGAGTCGATTACATCTCATCGGGCGCCATCACCCACAGCGCACCCAATCTCGATGTCGGACTGGATTTCTGAACGCCGCTAGATCGAGTGCGCGCGGCCCGGCCGCCGGTAGAACACGTGATTGCCGATCTGCACGGTGCGCACCAGCCCAGGCCAGTCCGGCTGCACATTCACGGCATGAAACGCAATCGCGCCGTTCGTGGCATTCAACAGCGGCAGTGAGCCCGTGAGGATCCTGGTCGAGAGGCTGACTGCGCGGTTCCAGTCGGCCGAGTCTTTCGGACGCTCCATGGCGCCGTCGCAGACGAACGAGAACTGACAGGCGCTGTCTTCGCCCTGATGCACCACACCGCAAATCGTGTGGGGGAATCCCGGGCGTTCCGCACGGCGCACGACCACTTCAGC
Organism: Rhizomicrobium sp.; assembly: GCA_035517755.1. Classification (GTDB taxonomy): domain Bacteria; phylum Pseudomonadota; class Alphaproteobacteria; order Micropepsales; family Micropepsaceae; genus Rhizomicrobium. Next base: position 1,031 of record DATIYG010000386.1, read on the forward strand.
AATGGCCTTCTCCCCAGCCACACCTTCGCCACGCGCTTCGTAATACATGGCTTCCGCGAGGCAACCGGCCTCATTTGCAAAGTTTTCCAATGCTAATTCAATCCGCATACGGACATAGGGCTGCGGGCGCGGCATGGGCATGATGTCCGGCGCAACAGGCGCGACCACCTCGGCCACAGCAGCCTTTTGGACAATAGGCAGAACCTTTGAGGTCACTAGAACGTTCTCTGAATCTGGGCTTAGTGCGGCCGACGCCGCAACGGTTGAAAGGCTCAGAAAAATTGCGCCCGCAAGGGCGCAGTCAGCGCGGCGCAACGCGTCACTATATTTTTGGGTCATTGGGACTCTTTGACTTTCGTTTCGGATTTTTACGTTGGCTCGTTTAGGTCCGATCGATAGCCGCCATCCCCCAAGCGGTGGCGCGTTGTTGCCCGCTAAATTGCGAATCGTCAAATTAAAAGTGTCGCGATCGTGACACTGAGTCACTGATCGCAAGAAATTTCAATGAAAACAAGGATGCTCAGTACACGGATAACGACGTTTATTAATCTAGATCATGCTCTTTTAGGAGCACCGCTTGCGCAGCTGCGAGGCGTGCAATGGGCACGCGAAATGGTGAACACGATACGTAATCGAGCCCCGCCGCATGGCAGAAGCGAATCGAATCCGGATCGCCGCCGTGTTCTCCGCAAATGCCGAGTTTGAGATCTTTGCGGGCTTTGCGGCCACGCTCCGCTGCAATGCGCACCAGCTCTCCGACACCATCCACATCCAGCGACGTAAACGGATCGCGCTTGATCAGCCCCTTGCTCAGATATTCGGACAGGAAGCTTCCTGCATCGTCGCGGCTTAATCCCATCGTTGTCTGGGTCAGATCGTTGGTGCCGAATGAAAAGAACTGTGCGCTCTCCGCGATCTCGGCGGCGCGCAAGGCGGCGCGCGGCAATTCGATCATCGTGCCGATCAGATAGCTTGGAATCTTGCCGCGTTCCTTGCGGATGGCTTCCGCCACGCCCTCAATCCTTGCCTTCAGGAAATCGAGCTCCGACTTGAATCCAACCAGCGGAATCATGATTTCGAGCCGCACCGGCGCGTGGCCTGCCGCTTCCGTGTTCAGCGCCGCCTCGAAAATCGCGCGCGCCTGCATCTCGTAGATTTCCGGAAACGTGATGCCGAGACGGCAGCCACGATGACCCAGCATGGGGTTGGTCTCATGCAAAGCGATGGCGCGCGCACGAAGCTTGGCCGGCGTCGAACCGGCAGCGCGGGCAAGGTCGGCAATCTCTTCGTCGCCTTGCGGCAGGAATTCGTGCAGCGGCGGATCGAGCAGCCGGATGGTGACGGGCAACCCGTCCATCGCCTTGAAGATGCCCTCGAAGTCGCCGCGCTGCATCGGCAGCAATTTGTCGAGGGCGGCGCGGCGCGACGCTTCGTCATCGGCCAGAATCATCTGGCGCACCGCGATGATGCGGCCGGCTTCAAAGAACATGTGCTCCGTGCGGCAGAGCCCGATACCTTCGGCACCGAACTTTCGCGCCGTCGCCGCATCCGACGGCGTGTCCGCGTTGGTGCGAACCTTGAGCGTGCGGATCGAATCCGCCCAGCTCATCAATGTTCCGAAATCGCCGGTGAGCTCGGGTTGTCGCGTCGGAACGCTGCCCTTGTAGACCTGCCCACTGGCGCCATCGATGGTGATGATATCGCCGCGCGAAAGTATGAGACCGCCAGCCGTCAGTGTTCCCTTGTTCGCGTCGATCTTCAACATTCCGGCGCCGCAAACACAGGGCCTGCCCATTCCGCGCGCGACGACAGCGGCGTGGCTCGTCATGCCGCCGCGCGCCGTGAGGATTCCACGCGCCGCATGCATGCCATGGATATCTTCGGGGCTCGTCTCGTTTCGCACGAGGATCACGGCATGGCTGCTCGCGGCAAGCTTTTCCGCTTCATCCGCCGTGAACACGATCTCGCCGGTGGCGGCGCCAGGCGACGCGCCGAGCCCGGTGGCTATGACTTCTTTCTGCGCGTTCGGATCAAGCGTTGGATGAAGCAGCTGATCAAGGGCCGCCGGGTCAACCCGCGCAATGGCCGTGTTCTTGTCGATCAATCCTTCCGCGACCATATCGACCGCGATCTTCAGCGCTGCTTCCGCCGTGCGTTTTCCAGATCGCGTCTGAAGCATGTAGAGCGCGCCATCCTGGATGGTGAACTCGACATCCTGCATGTCGCGGAAATGCGCCTCCAGCTTGCTGCAAATCTGTCGAAGCTCGGCATAAGCGGCCGGCATCACCTGCTCGAGCGACGGACGCTTGCTCTTCTGGCGTTCCCGCGCAGCATTGGAAACCGGCTGCGGCGTCCGGATGCCGGCCACGACGTCCTCACCCTGCGCATTGACGAGGAACTCCCCGTAGAGGATTTTCTCCCCCGTGGACGGATCGCGGGTGAAAGCAACGCCGGTCGCACTGTTGTCGCCGCGATTGCCGAACACCATCGCCTGCACATTGACTGCAGTCCCCCAATCCTCGGGAATGTTGTTCAGCTTGCGATATGTCTTGGCCCGCGGAGCTTGCCATGACCCGAAGACTGCACCGATCGCACCCCACAGCTGCTCGTTCACGTCATCCGGAAACGGTTTTCCCAATTCCTTGCGCACCTGTGCCTTGAACAGCTCGGCGATGCGCCGCAGATCATCGGCGTCGAGTTCCGTGTCCAGCTCAACGCCCTTGCTCTCCTTTTCATTGTCGAGGATCTCCTCGAACTGCGAATGCTCCATATCCAGGACAACGTTGGCGTACATCTGTACGAAACGGCGATAGGAGTCGTAGGCGAAACGGGGATTTTTCGTGATATTCGCGAGCCCGTCCGCGGTCGCGGTGTTCAGACCCAAATTCAGGACCGTATCCATCATGCCCGGCATGGACGCGCGCGCGCCCGACCGGACCGACACCAGGAGCGGGTTTTGCGGATCGCCAAACCGCCCGCTTGTCTCGCTGCCAAGGGTTGCGAGCGCCGTGTCGACGGCTTGTTTCAGATCCGATGGCAGGCGGCCGTTGTTCGCATAGTGATAGGCGCAGGCCTCGGTCGTGATCGTAAATCCGGGCGGAACGCGCAGGCCGAGATTGCTCATCTCGGCGAGATTCGCACCCTTGCCTCCGAGCAGATCGCGCATCTCGGCGCTGCCCTCCGCGCCCTTCGCACCAAAGCTGTAGACCCACTTCGGCATGCGCCATGTCCCGAGTTGCCACGCAAAATTTGTCACAAATCGCGCAGCCGAGCCAACGGTTCCCGCGCGCCCACGGCCTATTTCGGGGTGGGCAAATTTCCGAAGAAGGTCGCATGGGCTTTTTGGCCGGGGCGGATTCCGAGTGCGGCGGCGCGGCCCGCATTCAGTTCGAGCACGGCGCGGACCGGCTCGACCGAGTTGATGGTGGCTTCCGAATAGGGCTTCGCGTTGGCGGAAATCGACGAGATCGTTCCGTCCCGTTTGATGAAGAGAAGATCAAGCGGAAGGATCGTGTTCTTCATCCAGAACGACTCGAACTGGTCGCCGGGAAACTCGAACAGCATCCCGGCGTCCTTGTTCATGTGGGTGCGAAACATGAGCCCGCGCTCACGCGAAGCATCGTCCGACGCCACCTCGACGAGAAACTTTACCGGGCCCTTCTTGGTGTCGATGGTCAGTGGCACCTGCGGGAGCGTCGGCTGGGCCTGGGCAAGCGCGCTCGTCGCCGCGAAGGCGGCGAGGTACATGCCCGCAAGCGCTGACATCAATCCCTTCATGAGCGGTTCTTAGCGAGCCGCCTCGCAATCGGCAATCGCTCAGGCGTCGGTGTCGAGAATGGTAATCTCGGCCGCCAGTTCGCCCTTGGGCCCCTCGCCCGTGCGAACGCGCACGCGCTGGCCCTGCTTCAATTCCCGGATGCCATATCGCCGCAACGTTTCCATATGGACGAACACATCGGGCGTGTCGGGTCCGCGGGATACAAACCCGTAGCCTTTTCCGCGGTTGAACCACTTCACGGTCGCTTCGAACGCCGGACCTCGCGGCTCGAGCGTCTGGCGCGTCGGCTTTTGCAGGGATGTCTGCTGTGGCGTGGCCGTCGAATTGTCGAGCGACAAGAGACGGCGCGCCTGAAAACCCTTCGGCCCTTTGACCGCTTCGCAAACAACGGTGGCGCCTTCGTAGGCTGCCTTGAAGCCGGAATTGCGGACGCAGGTCTGGTGCAAGAGCACGTCGCCCTGCAGGCCTTGCACGATGCTTGACGGTTTTATGAACCCGTAACCCTTGGTCGAATCAAACCACTTCACCAATCCGCTGATCTCAAACGCAGGCTCGCGCGGTAAGACGCCCACGTCGCTCACCATCTCGATATTCACTAGTCCCCCCGGCGACTTGCCAAATAAGGTTAACATAAGTGTCGCGCGGCAGAAAAGAGAATCGAATCTCCAAGAACAGAAATGGTGTCCTGCGGCCTTCAATACTAAGCCATTGTCTGCTTTGCTCTTTCCTTGTCTAAGGGGTTTTCGGATGGAATTTGTCGGACGTTATACAATTGCCGCGCCCCCAGAATCCGTCTGGGCAGCCTTGAATGACGCGGATGTCCTTAAGGCCTGCATCCCGGGCTGCGAAAGCCTGAACAAGACGGACGATGCCCACTTTGTCGGCGCTGCCCGGCTGAAGATCGGGCCCTTGAATGCCACCTTCAAAGGCGTCGTCACGATGAGCGACAAGGACCCACCCCATCGCTGCATCCTCACCGGCGAAGGCCAGGGAGGGGTCGCAGGCTTCGCGAAAGGCTCGGCCGAAATCCAGCTCGCCTCCGTGGCAGACGGAACCGAACTCAGCTACAGCGCGAAGGCCAATGTCGGCGGCAAGCTCGCTCAAATCGGGCAAAGGCTCATCGACGGGGCCGCACGGCAGATTGCCGACGACTTCTTCGCCCGCTTTTCGGCGCAAGTTGCAACCATGCAGACAACTGCCGTTCCAACGGCAACCAGTGTGATGGCGCCTCCCCCATCAGTGCTCGAAGAAACGGACGATGGCGAACCACAACCGCGCCAGGGCCTGGCGCCCGAGGTCTGGGTAATCGGACTCATTGCCGTGATCGTGATCCTTCTCGCCCTGTTTGGCCTCGTCCTGTGAGCCGCTTGACGCCATCCGCGGCGTAGCCAAGACTCAGGCATTCGAAGATCGATTGGAGTTTCAACGATGTCCGTCGTGACCATGACGGTGAACGGCGAGCGCCGCAGCGACGAAATCGAGGATCGCACGCTTCTCGTCCACTACCTGCGCGAGAATCTGCGGCTCACCGGCACCCATATCGGCTGCGACACGAGCCAGTGCGGCGCGTGCGTGGTGCACGTGAACGGACGGGCCGTGAAATCCTGCACGATGTTTGCCGCACAAGCGAATGGCGCAGACGTCACCACCATCGAAGGCGTGGCGAAGAATGGCCAGCTTCATCCCGTGCAGGAAGCCTTTCGCGAGCACCACGGGTTGCAGTGCGGCTTCTGCACGCCCGGCATGATCATGACCGCGATCGACATGATCCGGCGCAAACCAAGTCTCGATCGGCAAACAATCCGCGAAGAACTGGAAGGCAACATCTGCCGCTGCACCGGCTACCACAACATCGTGAGCGCCATCGAAGCAGCCGCAAAGCAAATGTCAGGCAAGAAGGCGGTCGCGGCGTGATCCCCTATCCATTTACCTATCATCGGGCGAAGTCGCTGGCGGAAGCGCAAAGCCTGCTTGCGGCATCGCCGGATGCGAAGTTGCTGGCCGGTGGACAGACGTTGATCGCAGCGATGAAGCTTCGGCTCGCCAATCCGGCCGCCTTGATCGACATCTCGGGGTTGGGCGAGCTGTCACACATTCGCGAGGAAGGCGGCAGCCTCGCGATTGGTGCGGGAACGACCCATGCGGACGTGGCCGCATCGCCGATCGTTCAGCGCGCCATTCCGGCGCTGGCGTTCCTCGCCGAAGAGATCGGGGATCCGGCCGTGCGCCACATGGGCACGATCGGTGGCTCCGTCGCCAACAACGATCCGGCAGCGGACTATCCGGCTGCCGTGCTGGCGCTGAACGCCACGATCAAAACAACGAAGCGCGGCATCGCAGCCGATGATTTCTTCACCGGCATGTTCTCTACAGCGCTGGATGAAAGCGAGATCGTGACGGAGATCGACTTTCCGCGGCCGGACTGCGCCGGCTATGCGAAGTTCCGCAATCCCGCGTCGCGCTATGCGATGGCAGGCGCTTTCGTGGCGAAGTTCGGCGGCGGTGTTCGCGTCGCCGTGACGGGGGCCGGGTCCTGCGTCTTCCGCGTGCCGGAGATGGAAGCCGCACTTGCCCGCAAATTTTCGCCCGATGCGATCGCGTCCGTCGCGATCTCGCCGGACGGCCTCAACTCGGACATCCACGGGTCGGCGGAATACCGGGCCAATCTCGTGACCGTCATGGCGAAGCGCGCCGTTGCCATAGCCCTCGGACAATCGCACTGACCATGGACAGCGAAGACGTTCTCACGGCGGCGCAAGACTGGCTCAAAGAGGGCCACGGCGTTGCACTGGGAACGGTCGTAAAGACCTGGGGCTCGTCGCCCCGCCCGGCCGGAAGCCAGATCGCCGTGCGCGACGATGGCGCGTTCGTGGGGTCCGTATCAGGCGGCTGCGTCGAAGGCGCCGTCATCGAAACGGCGCGCGAAGCAATCCATGATGGCGGCATCCGCACGCTTGAATTCGGTGTGAGCGACGAACAGGCCTGGTCGGTGGGCCTTGCCTGCGGCGGACGCATCGAAGTGTTTGTCGAGCCCTTGTCGGGATGAAGCGCGAAACGCTGAACCGTATTCAGGAGGCGCGAGGAGCCGGCCGCGCCATCGTACGGGCCATCGATCTGTCTTCTGGCACAGAACGTCTTGTCGATCCCAAATCGGATTCGAGCGCGCTCGGGCAGGCGGCAAGCCAGGCAGCGCGGGCCGATCAAAGCGGCCCAATCGACATCGACGGAGTCACGTGGTTTCTCTCGGTCTACAATCCGCCGCTCGATCTGGTGATCGTCGGCGCGGTTCACATCGCCCAGCCGCTTTCGGTGATGGCGAAGCTCGCAGGCTACCGTATCCGCGTGATCGATCCGCGAACAGCCTTTGCGACGGCCGAACGATTTCCCGGCGTCGCGCTGACGCACGATTGGCCGGACGACGCGCTCGCCAAGACGCCGCTTGGACCACGAAGCGCGCTGGTTGCGCTCACGCACGATCCGAAGGTGGATGACCCGGCGCTGACGATCGCGCTGCGTTCGGATTGTTTTTATGTCGGCGCCCTCGGCTCCAAGAAAACCCATGCCGGCCGCCGTGAGCGCCTGAAGGCACATGGGTTCAGCGACGCGGAACTGGACCACATCCATGGCCCCATAGGCCTTTCCATTGGCGCCAGATCGCCCGCGGAAATTGCCGTCTCCATCCTGGCGCAGATGACCCAGCAGCTCAGAACCGGCGGCGCCTGAACCTCGTCCTAATGGCCTGGCCCGCGCCGGCGTGAGAAGGACGCTTCGTCCCGTGTGATCACGCCATCATTGTTCTTGTCCATGCGGGCAAAGACGCGCTGCTCCGCCTGGGCATACTCCTGCAAGGTGACCGTGCCGTTGTGATCAATATCCATGCGGCTGAACCCGCGTCCGCTGTTTTGCCGTGAACGATCCTGTTGCATTGCCATGTATTGATCGCGATTGAGCGCGTTGCCGCCTTTGGCGGCATCGGCGAACTGCTTGTGCAGCGCCTGATCGAGCTCGCCGCGCGTGACCTTGCCGTCGTGATTGAGATCATCGCGGGCGCAGAACGATCCGGCTCCCCGATGTCCCCCGCGGCCGTGGCCGCCGTTGCCCTTGCCGCCCGCACTCGCGCCCGGTGCTCGACAATTGATGAATCCTGCAGACTGCCTGTCTGCCCGCGCAAAACTGGCGCGAATGGGATTGGCGAACTCATCGAAGCTCAGCTTGCCGTCGCCGTTCCAATCGGCGCGGTGGAACATTTGATCGCCATGCAGCTGGAGCGACTTCAGACGGTTGGCCGAGAACTGTCCCTGCGTCAGCGGTTTCCCACCACCGGCCTGCTGGAAGCGCTGAGCCACGACCTTGTTGAACTCATCCTTCGTGATTTTGCCATCGTGGTTCAGATCGTATTCGGCAAGGAAGCGGCTCTGGCCGTGGCGATGAGCCTGGGTCTGCGGCGCAGCGGCCGGCTTGCTTGGCGGCCTGGCGGTTTGCACGGCGGCGGCGCTGAGGCCGACGCCGCCGACGATGACGGAACCTGCTACCAGGGCGTTGCGGACTATGCTGTTCATCGAGTCTCCCCCTCTCGTTCGCGTTGCCATTTGGTACGGCTTGCCTGTCGCCAGGATATGTCCGTCGCTCCGGCAAAGGTCGCAATTCTTAAGGGCCTTCCACCCTGGCATTACGATTTGCGACAAATCGGATTTGCACAACCCCTTCCTCGGCCGCATCCTCTGGTGCCGGAAAGGACGGCATGGTCAAGGACGAAAACAAGCCCCACATCCTGATCGTCGAGGACGCCCGCGACATTCGCGAGCCGCTCGCGCGATATTTGCGCGAGCATGGATACCGCACGACGACCGCGCCGGATGCGATGGCAGCCCGCAAGGCCATGCGAGCGTCCGCCATCGACCTCGTGGTCCTCGATATCATGATGCCCGGCGAGGACGGCCTCAGTCTGTGCCGTTCCATCCGGGAGACCTCACAGATTCCAGTCGTCCTGCTCACGGCCCGCGGCGAGGAGGTGGACCGCATCATTGGGCTCGAGATGGGCGCCGACGACTATATCCCGAAGCCGTTCAGCCCGCGTGAACTGGTGGCACGCATTGCCGCCGTCCTGCGCCGGACGCAAGCCCTTCCCCCGCGCCAGAAGCCGCCCGAGGCTGAGCGGATCCGCTTCGGCGATTGGATGCTGGACACCGGCCAGCGTGAGCTCATCGGAAGCGATGGCATTGCCACTGCGCTCTCCAGCGGAGAGTTCAGCCTCCTTCGCGCGCTGATCGAGCGGCCGAAGATCGCGCTGACCCGCAACCAGCTTCTCGACCTTACGAAGGGCCGCGATGCCGAATTGTTCGACCGCAGCATCGACAATCATGTGAGCCGTTTGCGCCGAAAGATCGAGCCCGACCCGAAGAACCCGCGTTACATCAAGACGGTCTGGGGCGGCGGCTATCTGTTCGCAGTCGACCCCGTTTTCGAATGAGCATCGGCTCGATCCGACTCTGGCCGCGGACACTGGCGGCACAGCTCGTGATCGTGACGGGCGCCGCTGTGTTGATTTCGAATTTCGCGGTAGCGCTCTGGTTCGGTCTTGGGCAGCAACAACTGACGGAGAGCGCCATCGTCGATCGCGTTCTCGATCGTGCTGTCTCGGCCTCCGATCTGCTTGCGACGATCCCGGCGAAGCAGCGTACGGCTGCAGCGCACGCGTTGAGCTCGAACATCTGGATCTTTCAGATTCATCATGGGCGGGTGCCGGCAGGCACCATGACCGACGATGAACGCGCGCTCGCCAACCGCCTTGCGCCGATGCTTTCCAAACCCAAAATGGCGAAGGGTCTGCTCGTCAAATACCGCGGCGAGACACCCGACGAGAAAAGACGCCTTCAACGCGATGGAGCGGTCATCGAGATCATGATCCCGCTGGTACGCGGCACGCAGCTGACCACGATATTCTATCACCCGCCTCCGCCGCCGTGGCCGATGCAATCGATCATCGCCGCGACTGCCGCCATTCTCGTTACGGCTGTCGCGGCCGGCCTAGTCGCAAGCCGGGTCACGCGGCCGCTTTCGAAACTGGCGGTTGCCGCGTCTGCGGTCGCCCGCGGCGGCAAGGCGCCGCGTGTCCCCGAGGAAGGACCGGACGATGTGCGCCGCGCGGCGTCCGCCTTCAACGCGATGACCGATCAGGTAAGCCGGACGATGGAGAGCCAGAGACAACTTCTGTCGGCGGTCGGCCATGACCTTCGTACCCCCATCACAGCGATGCGCATCAACACCGAGTTCGTCGAGGACCCCGACACGCGCGAGCGGCTGGAGAAAAACATCGAAGAGCTGCAGGAACTGACCGAGGCGGTCCTTTCTGCGGCAAAGGGCGTCGGCTGGGAGGAACAGCGCAGGATCGACCTCGCCGCCCTCATCGAGAGCCTCTGCACGGACATGGAGGAAGTCGGCATACCTGTAGCGTGGACGACCCACGACGCCGCGCCGCTCAGTTGCCGGCCGAACGAAATCCGCCGCGCGATCCGCAATCTCATCGAGAATGCCGTTGCCTACGGCAAGAGAGCAGATGTCCATCTTGAGCAGAAGGACGACACGTACGAAGTGGTCGTGGAAGACGAAGGCCCCGGCATTTCCGACGCCGATCAGCAACGCGTGTTCGAGCCTTTCGTTCGCCTCGAGACCTCGCGCAGCAGCGAGACGGGAGGCACCGGACTTGGCCTTACGCTTGTGAAGGCCATTGCGGAAGGCCATGGCGGAACGATCCGCTTGCGCAATCGCGAGCAGGGCGGACTGGCGGCGACCTTCTGTTTGCCGCGCGGGGCCGCGGCAGCCTAATCTCGTCCGCATGAAATTCGGTGCTGTTCCTCTCGAGATGGCCGAGGGCGCGATCCTTGCGCATCTGGTGCGCGCAGGCGACCGCGTCCTGAAAAAGGGCCGCGTGCTGACGGCGGGCGACATTGCGGTGTTACGCGCCGCAGACATGTCCGAAGTCGTTGCCGCACGGCTCGAAGCGGACGATATCGCCGAAGATGTCGCGGCATCACGCATCGGCGCGAGGCTGGCTGGAGACGGCATTCGGCTGGCAGCGCCGTTCACCGGCCGCGCCAATCTGTACGCGGAGAGCGATGGACTTGCGGTGATCGATGCCGGGCTCATCGATGCCATCAACGCGATCGATGAGTCGATCACCGTCGCGACAGTCCTGGGGTTCACGCGGGTCAGCCGGCGGCAGATGCTGGCGACCGTGAAGATCATTCCCTTCGCGGCGCCGCGAGCCGCCGTGGAGAAAGCCGAACAGCTCCTGTCGGATCGCGGAGCCGTGTCGGTCGCACCGTTCCGTCCGCGAAGGGCTGCGCTGATCCTGACCACCCTGCCCGGCACCAAGGCCGCTCTGCTGGACAAGACGCGCGCCGCCATCGAAGCGCGGCTGCGCGGCGTCGGGTCCAATCTCGTGTTCGAACGGCGGGTCGAACATGCGGCATCCGCACTGTCGCCACCGCTGAAGGATGCGGCCCAGGAATGCGATCTCGTGCTTGTCTTCGGCGCGAGCGCGATCACCGACCGGCGCGACGCGATCCCCGCTGCCATCGAGGCAGCAGGCGGAACGGTGATCCATTTCGGCATGCCGGTCGATCCGGGCAATTTGCTTCTGGTCGGCAAGCTGGGCCGTGCCGATGTGGTTGGTCTTCCCGGTTGTGCGCGGTCACCGAAGCTCAACGGATTCGACTTTGTCCTTTGGCGTCTGGCGGCGGGGCTTCCCATCGGCCGCAAGGAGATCGCCGGCATGGGTGTCGGCGGCTTGTTGACGGAGATCGCGACCCGGCCGCAACCGCGCGACGAACCATCGGCCGCGCCCCACGCGCCCAAGATCGCGGCCATCGTGCTGGCTGCCGGAGCGTCCTCTCGCATGGGATCGAACAAGTTGCTGGCAGACGTGGGCGGCAAGCCGATGGCCCGCCACGTCGTCGAAGCGGCGCTGGGCAGCAGTGCAGAGCCGGTCATCGTCGTCACCGGAAAGGACGGCGAGAAGGTTCGGGCCTTGCTCGACTCGAAAAATGTGTCGTTCATCGATAATCCCGATTTTGCAAAGGGTTTGAGTGAGTCGCTGAAACGCGGACTCAAGACCCTCGCGGACGATTGCGATGGCGCCATCGTGCTTCTGGGCGACATGCCGGGTGTGACGGACGCCCTGATTGACAGGCTGATCGCCGCTTTCGATCCGGCCGAGGGGCGCGCTATCTGCGTGGCGACACGCAACGGCAAGCGCGGCAATCCGGTCCTCTTCGCCCGCCGCTTCTTCCCCGAGATCGAGGCCATCGAAGGCGATGTCGGCGCCCGCGGGCTGATCGGCGCCTA
>DATIYG010000387.1:0-2225 GCA_035517755.1 Rhizomicrobium sp.
CCCGGCACGACATGGTGCGTGATCGAATAGCCGCGATAGCCGCCATCACGTCCGCCATTGATGGTGAAGCCCAGCTTGGAAACGGTGCGCCAGGCCTTGCGCTGCGTGTCGTAGTGCTGCCAGCGATGGATGACGCGCGTCGACAGTCTGATCGGCGCGAACACGGCGCTGTAGAAATAGAGCGACTCGCCTGCCGTCACGTGCAGCACCGGCGTGGCGCCGAAGCGCGTAAGCCAGGACTGCTCCTCGCCAACCGCCTGATATTCGTCGCCCTGCTTGGCGACGGAATGATAGATGCCGCCATCGGCCATTGCGAGCGGCAGCGGCGGCAGGATTCCGCTCAGGTAGAAGGCGTTCAGAGCGAGAAACACCAGCGCCACGCCGCCGATGATCTTGTAGCGGGCACCCTGCCACTGCTCCAGTCCCATGCGCCGTAACAGCCTGCAAAACACCCAGAACAGGGTGAGCGCGATCATTCCGCTGAAGAAGAAGGTGATGATGCCGATTGTGTGGGTGAGGATCGGCAAGGTCACGATCGTGTAGGAGAACAGCGCGAAGAAGAACAGGATCGCGGTGAACACCAGCCGCGAGTGATAGCGCTTGAACACCTCGTTGCCGACGAGGATGGCGGTCAACAGCAGCAGGAATGGCCACGAGGCGCCGAGCACCGCGCTGCGCGAATAGAAGACGAGAAACGCGCTCCACAACCCGCCGAGCGCGAACTGCGTCGCCATCGGCAGCAGCGTGCGCCATTTGGGCCACGGCTTTCCGGTAGCGGCGCGTGCGGCAAGATGGTGCTGGATCACCATGGCGAGCGAGGCCAGGACCAGATAGCCGACGAACACCGCTTGCGTGTTCGGCAGATCGATGCGGCGGAAGGCGTAATTGTCGAAGGCGAAACCGCCCACCATCGCGGCCATGGAGAGCGCGCGCTCGTGCTGCGACATCCATCCCGTGGCTGAGCTTTTCAGCGCCAATGCCGATTGGTGGAACTGGAGCACGGTGGTGTTGCGTGAAACCGCCAGGGCATCGGCCGCTGCTTTCGCCACGCGTTCGCGCAGCGGCGGTTTCGGCAGGATTGCAGGGCGATCGGTGTCCGGCACGACAACCGGTGCGGCCGGATGCGCGGGATCGAGCGCGCCAGTAGCCGCCGTGTCTCCGATCAAGCCATCGGCGTCGGCCGGCCGCTCAGGCGGATCCGAGAATCGCGGCTCGATGCGTTCGATGTCGTTGCCCAAGACCGTCTCCTGCACTCAGACATAAAGCGGGAGGCTGGGCGGTCAAGCCGCGGCACGCTGAAAGGCTAATTGCGGGCGCCTTGGGCGACTTGTGGCCCCGCTCGGGTTGCATTTACGCTTGCAATTCGTGCGGAGATGCGAGCCGGGATGAGCGAGATGACAGCGGTCCAACGCACGATCTTCGGCCAACCGCGCGGGCTGGCGGTCATCGCCACCACGGAATTGTGGGACCGCATCTCCTTCCACGGCATGCAGGCACTGCTCGTCCTCTACATGGTCGGACAATTGCTGTTGCCGGGCCATGTCGAACACATTGTCGGATTCGGCGCCTTGCGCGCGGGCGTCGAGTGGTTGATCGGGCCATTGTCGACGCAGGCGCTCGCCTCGCAGGTCTTCGGCATCTATGTGGGGCTGGTTTATTTCACGCCGGTGTTCGGCGGGTTGCTTGGCGACCGCCTGTTGGGACGCAGGCGTTCTGTTGTGCTGGGCGGTTTGCTGATGGCGGCGGGACAATTCTCCCTCGCCTTCGATGCGTCGTTCCTGCTGGCGCTGCTGCTGCTCATCCTTGGCGCCGGATTGCTGCGCGGCAACCTCGCGCCACAGCTTGGAGAGCTTTACGCCAAGACCGATCGGCGCCGCGATACGGCGTTCCAGATCTACGGCAGCTCGGTCAACATCGGTGCTTTCTTCGCGCCGTTGATTACGGGAGCGCTCGGCCAGGCGTACGGCTGGCACTTCGCGTTCGCCTTCGCCGGTTTCGGCATGCTGATCGGCGTGACGATCTACCTGGCCGGCCGGCGCGACCTGCCGCCCGAACCGGAGCGCGGACCGCAAGCCATCGCCGCCCCGCTCGAAAAGAACGATCTGCGCATCCTCGGCTACCTGATCGCATTTGTGCCGATCGCGTCGACGTTCTGGGTGGCCCAAAGCCAAGTCTGGAACACTTACAACATCTGGGTGCGCGATCACGTAGACCTGACCTTCGGC
>DATIYG010000388.1:0-3630 GCA_035517755.1 Rhizomicrobium sp.
GCGGGTGAAGAGCGCCTATTCGCTGCTCGAGGGCGCCATCCGTCCGAAGGAATTGGCCAAGCTTGCCGTGTCGGCCGGAATGCCGGCCGTGGCGGTGACGGACGTCAACAATCTCTTCGGCGTCTACGAGATCAGCGAGACCTTGGCGAAATCCGGCGTGCAGCCGATTGTTGGATGTCTGTTGGCGGTAGAGTTCGAGCCACCCAAGGTGGGCGCCATGATGCGGCCGGCACCGCCGCTGCTGCCCCTGCTGGTGCAGAACGATGTCGGCTACGGCAACCTCACCAAGCTGTTGTCCGCGGCGTACCTCTCGGTCGAGCCAGGCGATTATCCCCACATCACGCCGGAATTGTTGGCGTCGCACGCCGATGGCCTGATCGCACTGACCGGCGGGCCGGGCGGTCCGCTCAACCGCCTGATCGGCGAAGGCCAGCCGGAAGCGGCTGAGCGTCTGCTCGACAGACTGTCCGCCATTTTCGGCAACCGGCTCTATGTCGAACTGCAACGCCACGGCTTGCCGGAGGAGCGCGCTGCCGAAGACAAGCTGATCGATCTTGCCTATGCCAAGCGCCTGCCGCTCGTCGCCACCAACGATGTGCATTTCGGCACGGCCGACATGTACGAGGCGCATGACGCGCTGCTTTGCATCGCGGCGGGCACATTCGTGTCGCAACAGGACCGCAAGCGCCTCACCCGCGAGCACCGGTTCAAGACCGCGGAAGAGATGGCGGTGCAGTTCGCCGATCTTCCCGAAGCGATCGAGAACACCATCGAGATCGCCAGGCGCTGCGCTTTCCGCCCGAAGAAGCGCGCGCCCATCCTGCCGAAATTCGTGCCGGAGTCGGGCCGCGCACCGGCCGATGAGCTCCGCGTGCAGGCGGAGGAGGGGCTGGCACGCAGGCTGGCAGCCCACGGCATGTTCGCCGACGAACAGGTCTATCGCGACCGGCTGAACTTCGAGCTCAACGTCATCATCGGCATGGATTTCCCCGGCTACTTCCTCATCGTGTCGGACTTCATGAAGTGGACGCGCGCGCATGGCATTCCCGTCGGCGTGCGCGGATCGGGCGCCACCTCGCTGGTCGCCTGGTCGCTCGACATCACCAACCTCGATCCCATCCGGTTCGGCCTGCTGTTCGAGCGCTTCCTCAATCCGGAACGCATCTCGATGCCGGATTTCGACATCGATTTCTGCCAGGAGCGGCGCGACGAAGTGGTGCGCTACGTCCAGCACAAATACGGCGAGGATCGCGTCGCGCATATCATCGCGCTGGGTTCCTTGCAGGCGCGCGCCGCCGTGCGCGACACGGGCCGCGTGCTGCAGATGCCGCTGGGCCTCGTGGACCGCATCGCCAAGCTCATTCCCAACGTGCCGGGCAAATCCATCTCGCTGGATGAAGCGATCGAAGGCGAACCGCGGCTGCAGCAGATCCGCGAGGCGGAGCCTGCGACGGAGCAGCTGTTCTCCATCGTGTCGAAGATCGAAGGGCTTTACCGCCATGCGTCCACGCACCCGGCCGGCGTGGTGATCGGCGACCGGCCGCTCGACGAGCTCGTGCCGCTCTATCGCGATCCGCGCTCCGAAATGCCGGTGACGCAGTTCGATTATGAGGATGCGGAAAAGGCCGGCCTGGTGAAGTTCGATTTTCTCGGCCTGAAGACCCTCACCGTCATCGCCAAGGCGGAAGAGCTGCTCAAGCAGCGCGGCATCGAGCTCAACACGCAGAGCATCGATTTCGACGATCCGAAGACCTTCGACATGCTGGCGCGCGGCGAAAGCGTCGGCATCTTCCAGATGGAAGGCACGGGCATGCGCGATCTCATGCGCAAGCTGAAGCCCGACCACATCAACGATCTCGTCGCGCTGGTCGCGCTTTATCGCCCCGGCCCGATGGATTCGATCCCGAAATACATCGCGGTGAAGAGCGGCAAGGAGCCGGCGGAGTATCTGCACCCGCTGCTCGAGCCGATCCTGAAGGAAACCTACGGCGTCATGACGTATCAGGAAGACGTCATGAACATCGCCCGCGAGCTTGCCGGCTATTCGCTGGGTGAGGCCGATCTCCTGCGCCGCGCCATGGGCAAGAAGATCCATTCCGAAATGGTGGTGCACGAAGAGCGGTTCATCCGCGGCGCCAGCGAAAAGGGAATCCTCAAGGGTGTCGCGCAGCAGATCTTCGAGCTGGCAGCGAAATTCGCGGGCTACGGCTTCAACAAGGGCCACGCTGCCGCCTATGCGCAGGTCGCGTATCAGACCGCGTATCTGAAGGCGAATTATCCGGTCGAATTCCTCGCCGCGTCGATGACTCTCGACATCGGCAACACCGATCGGCTGAACGTGTTCAAGCAGGAGGCGTTGCGGCTCGGCATCCGTGTGGCGCCGCCGGACATCAATCGTTCGCAGGCCTATTTCGCCTGCGATGCGGGAGAGAACGTCATCTATTACGCGCTCGCCGCCGTGAAGGGTGTCGGCAAGCAGGCGATGGAGCATGTGGTCGCTTTGCGCGAGGAAGGCGGGCCGTTCCGCTCCATCGCGGATTTTGCGCGCCGGATCGATCCCAAGCTCGTCAACAAGCGCGCGTTCGAGAGCCTGGCGCGTGCTGGCGCATTCGATGCCCTCAACCGCAATCGCCGCCAGCTGGTCGATTCCGCCGACGCCATCCTGTCGGATGCCGCCCGCAATACGCATGAGCGCGAAGTGGGGCAAGTGTCGCTGTTCGGCGATGTGGCGACGCCGTCGGACGAATTGCGGCTCGCCCCGGTGAACGACTGGCTGCCGCATGAGCGCCTCAGCGAGGAGTTCAATGCGATCGGCTTCTATCTCTCGGGCCATCCGCTCGATGGCTATGCCGCGGCGCTGAAGCGGCTCGGCGCTTCCACCTTTGCCGAGATCCAGGAAGACCGGCGCCGTTCCGGCTTCCGTGCGCAGATCGCCGGCACCGTCATCCGCAAGCAGGAGCGGCGCGGCCGCAGCGGCGATGCCTACGCGTTCGTTTCGATGTCCGACACCACGGGCATGTTCGAGGTGATGATCTTCTCGGAAGTGCTGTCGGCGTCGCGGCCGTTCCTCGAGCCGGGAAAATCGGTACTGTTCACGGTGTCGGTCGACACGATCGACGATGAACTGAAACTGCGTGCGCTGGCGGCGCAGGACCTCGACGAGGCCGCGAAGACGGCCGGCGAGGGCCTGCGCATCATTCTTCAGGACGACCGGCCGCTTGGCGCCATCGCCGCGCAAATGCGCAATGGCGGCAAGGGCATCGTCACCATCGTGGTGCCGGCGAGCGAAGGCCGCGAGGTGGAGATCAAGCTGCCGCAGCGCCAACAGGTGACCGCGCAGCTGAAGGCGGCGATCAAATCCTTCCCTGGCGTGGCGATGGTGGAGTCGGTGTGATGGCACCGCTCCGATAATTCTCGAATCAGCGGTTCAATTCCGCGAGGATGTTGCTGCCGGAGGCATTGGCGGAGGCCGTTAACTGAAAACGACGCGGTACTTCAACGAGCAGGTCCTGCGCAAGCGACCCTATTTGCAACTGGCATGGTGCGAAGCGGTGGTCGCGCAACCGATTCGGCGCGAAGTTCAGGAGAACGGCCGGATTCGCTTCTGGGGCAAGGTCCAGCGGCCAGAAG
>DATIYG010000389.1:0-4036 GCA_035517755.1 Rhizomicrobium sp.
CATCCAGGCACCGCGACCGTCGAAGGCCGTTTCGGCAAATCGGTCGACCATTTCACGGTGATCGTCCGGGCACAGAATCAGTAAGCGCGGGCGACTGCCTGAAACATCATAGTCGGACCGCTCATTGCCAACATGTAATCCGGGGTTCACTTCAGCGGCCGCCGGGGGCGGGCTAGGGTTCATCACGGTCATCGTCGGGGGATAACCATGACCACCATTCGCCCATCAACACGCTTGCGTTCCGCGTGTGCTCTCGTCGCGCTGCCGGTCTTGTTGATCGCTTCCGGCAACGCGATCGCGGCCGGCTATTCGTATCATACGCTCCACAACTTCGGTGGTCGCAATGCAGGGCGAGATCCCGAGGCCGGTCTCATCGAAGATGCGGGCGGTGCGATTCTTTTTGGAACCACATCTGTCGGCGACACTTTCGCCGGTGAGGTCTTCGAAGGCGTGAACGTCGGGGGCACTTGGAAGATCACAAGAATCCACAAATTTCCGACCGGCAGCACCAAAGATGGTTCTACTCCGTACGCTCCTCTCATCGAAGACAAGAACGGCGCCCTCTACGGCACGACCTGTGAGGGCGGCAAATATTACGATCCCGATGTGGGGCAATACGGCGGTGTGATTTTCAGCCTCACCTACCAGGGAGGCACATG
This sequence comes from Rhizomicrobium sp., assembly GCA_035517755.1. GTDB lineage: Bacteria > Pseudomonadota > Alphaproteobacteria > Micropepsales > Micropepsaceae > Rhizomicrobium. The sequence continues at coordinate 660 of DATIYG010000389.1, forward strand.
GTCGGAGAAGATCATTCACAATTTCGGTAAGTACATCACTGGCCCCAACAGCGAGCAATGCCCGATGACAGGGCTGACCTACCATGGACAGAAAGAAGGCGACCTCTGGGACCCCGATGTCAACGCGGTTTACGGGACGACGTCCGCCGGTGGCAGCGACGGCAACGGTGTTGTGTTCAGACTCAAGTACACAGGTTCCGGGTGGAACTACAAAGTCATCCACACTTTCACCAGCGGCTTCTATCCCAACGAACTGCAGTTGGACAGTTCAGACAATTTGTATGGCTCGACCGTGGGAGGCGGGAAGTATGGAGGGGGGACTCTCTACAAGCTGACCTACGGCACCTGGAAGGAAACGACGCTGCACAATTTCTGCGCCCAGGACGGCCCCACCGGCTGCACGGACGGTGCCTTTCCGGTCGGCAGGCAGTGGCGTGACAGCAACGAGAATATGTATGGGACAGCGGCGTGCGGCGGCAGTGGGGCTGGATTGGGCATCTGTGTCGACGGCGTTACCGGTGGGGGCGTTGTCTATGAATATACATCGGACGGAACCTACGAGGTGCTCTACAATTTCTGTTCGCTGGCCAAGTGCGTCGATGGCGCCAATCCTTCGTCCGGAATGATCATGGACAGCTCCGGCATTCTCTATGGAACATTTGGGGCCTCGACATACAGCGGCTCCGACACCACCAAGGAAGGCGCGTTCGAATTGATTCCGTCCGGCGATACCTGGACGGAATCCGTGATCGCCACGCACACTGGCCTGACCAACCCGCTTCGACTGGATCCTTCGAACGGTTTTCTGTATTCGACATGCCCGCAGTGCGGGGGAGACGGCTCTGTCTTTGTTCTCGAACCGGATTGATTTCGTCCGGCACCCACCGGATTTCAGCAGCGGCCGCTGATCGCGACCGATCGCCCGAGCGCCGCCCGCATGAGTTCCGACACCATCAAAGCGCCGTAGCGTGCATCGGCGTGCGCATTGTACGGGTTTCGGCAGAACAGGGTGGAACCTTACCGGTTGGCCGAAGAATTCATTTCTGACGGCGAGACTATCCGCTGTCGTAAACTCCGCAGGCCAGCCGACGAAGAAGGCACTATGTCGTTCGGCGACTCGCTCGACAAGGTTTCGGCCGACGGCCCGCTGGAGAGCGCCACAGCCTGATTGCCCGCCGCGCCGTTCCATCGAACACCGGCGGCCGTCGATCTAGAGATTGCCGGCTCCCCTGCAAAGCCTGCTACGAAAAATTGATGAAGATCGATGAACGCATCCCCGGCGGCTGGAAAACGTGCCATAATCGGTGCCGCTTGCATCTGGATCGAGAGCGGGAGGCGCGTACCGTGAACCTCAAAGCCAAATCGTCTGTTGGCAAGATTGCCCTGACATGCACGTGTGCCATTTTGTTGGCCGCAACGGCGGTCTCGTTGGCGCAAGCCCGCACCGTCAAGATCGTGCACAACTTCACCGGCGGAAGTGACGGCGGAAATCCCGTCGACGGCTTCGTGATGAACCCGACGGGCGTTCTCTACGGCACGGCTGCGTCCGGCGGCGATTCCGGTCTCGGCGTTGTGTTCCGTGTTGGCGCCAACGGAACCGAGAAGGTGCTGCACAGTTTCGCCGGCGGCACGGATGGCGCGGCACCGAATGGCGGCGTGATCCTGGACGCGAACGGCACCCTCTTCGGCACGACCACCGCCGGCGGCGCGTCCGGCGCGGGAACGGTGTTCGAATTGCGGGGCACGAACGAGCACGTGCTGTACAGTTTCGCCGGGGGCACGGATGGCTCCGATCCGCAGGCCGGCCTCGTCATGGACGAAGCGGGAAATCTTTACGGCACGACCGCTTCGGGCGGAACGTCGGGCAACGGCACGGTGTTCGAACTCGTCGCACCCACGAAGAAGGGTGGCAAGTGGAAGGAGCGCGTGCTGTACAGCTTCGGCACGGGTACCGACGGCGCCACGCCCATCAGCCGCGTCAACTTCGATGCGGCGGGCAATCTCTACGGCACGACATCGGTCGGCGGCGACAATGGCTACGGCACGATCTTCCAGTTGAAGCCGGGCACCCCCTGGACCGAGACCGTTCTGCACAGTTTCCAGAATGCGGATGACGGCGCCTATCCCTATGCCGGCTTCATCTCCGACGCGGCGGGAAATCAATATGGCGCCGCCACGCAAGGAGGCACGGCCGGCGGCGGCACGATCTTCATGCTCGCGAAAGGCACCCTGAAATTCAGCGTGCTGTACAGCGTGCCCGGATGGGGCATCTCGGGGAGTTTCCGCGACCTGCTGCTCGACGATGCGGGCAATCTCTACGGCACGACGCATTGCGACGGCGACGACAATGCCGGAACCGTCTTCAAGCTCGCGCCGTCCGGCGGCAACTGGACCTACACCCTGCTCTACACCTTCACCGGCGGAACCGACGGCCAGTTCACGATCAGCAATCTGGTCCTGCGGAACGGCAAGCTGTTCGGGACGACGCAATATGGCGGCGCCAACGGTGCCGGGGTCATTTACAGGCTCACCCCCTAGATCGCTCCGATCCCGGCGCAAGACCTACGGATTCAGATTCCACCAGTCGAGCCAGGTTGGTTCGTTCTGCGTACCGATGGTGCCCAGATAGGCGCCGATATTCCTGACATCGGTCTTCGTCACGCAACCTTTGAAGGATGGCATGCCGCCTTCCTTGGCGTCGCCCTGAAGCACGGCTTCAGAGAGGTCGCCCTGCTCGGCGCCCACGATATTCGGACCCATGGCGCCGCCGGCCGAATTGCCATGGCAGCCCGAGCAGTTGAATTCCAGGAACGCGCGGCGGCCTTCGCCGACGGCGTCGAGGTGGCCGCGGATGGCCGTCGGACACTTCATGGCTTGCGCCTCGAGCGGCACGAAGGCGAGGCTTGCGAAGGCGGCGAGCAGCAGGAATTTCGGGCGCATGATGATGTCTACTCCTTCAATGTGCAGACGTCGGGGACCGCGCACCGGAGGCGGATGCCGCCAGTGACGGTTCAACGATCGGAATGTTGTAGTCTCTGAGAATGGCGGCGATTTTTTCCGCGTTCCTGTCGAACGCCGCTTGCAGCGTTTCCTTCAGTGCGGTGTCGGTGCTGCGGACCGCTGCAGCCATCGGGAAGGTGAATGCCAGACCGGGCGAGGAAGGATCCCCGCTTATCGCTTCGAGCTTCAGCGCGGTCCCGTAGGGCTTGGCGAAATATCCGGCGAACGGACCCCATACCAGCGCGACATCGATCGAGTTTTGCGCCACGGCATCGATGATCTTCGCTTGCGGCGCGTCTTCCGCGCTGTCCCACGGCGAGAAGCCCGTGATGTTGTTCGTGATGCCGCGGCGCGCCAGCGCCATGGCCGGCGGCGGA
>DATIYG010000390.1:0-7005 GCA_035517755.1 Rhizomicrobium sp.
CGGTCGGCCAGCAGCAGCGCCTCCGTCATGTCGTGGCTGACCATGACGGTTGTCAGCCTTAACCGATCGTGAATCGCCCGGTACTCCGCACCCAGCTCGTCCCGTACTAGGGGGTCGAGCGCCGCAAACGGCTCGTCCAGCAGCATGATGTCCGGTCCCGCCGCCAGAGCGCGGGCGATCCCGACCCGCTGCTGCTCGCCGCCCGAAAGCTGGCGCGGATAGCGGGACGCAAAGCGGGGATCGAGGCGGACCAGCTCGAGCAGTTCGTGAACTCGGGCGGCAGTCCGCTCGGTGGGCCAATCGAGCAACCGCGGCGTGATTCCAACGTTTTCGGCCACTGTGAGATGGGGAAAGAGACCGACGCCCTGGAAGACGAACCCGATCCGCCGCCGCAAGGTCACGGGATCGCTTCGGCGAACATCCGCCCCATCGACCGACACCGTGCCTGCGGTCGGCTCGATCAGCCGGTTGATCAGCCCGAGCGCCGTGCTCTTGCCCGATCCCGAGGGGCCGATCAGCACAACGAGGTCGCCGCGGGCGATCGAAAGGCTCAACCGGCTCAAGGCCGGCGGGCCCGATCCGTATGTTTTCGCGACGTCTCGAAGCTCGATGGCGATGGGCCGCTCGCCGCCCCTCTTGCCGAGCGGCGCCCCATCGCGTCCAACCGTGTCAGCGTCCGTTTCGGACACGCCGTGCCCCCGATTTGGCATCAATTTAGCACGTGGTCGAACGAACGGCGTGAGATGACGCAAGCCCCGAAATCGCCACAAAGATTCTGCCTGGAAGGCTTGCGCTTCTATTGCCCGCGAAGCGCAAATCGGCGTAAGTACCGAGCGCGCCAAATCGCGGGATTTTGCGCTGCTCCAAAGGCAATTAAGTCAGGCCTTGGCGTGCCGGATGCGGAGATGGACGCCAACGCCGCGCGGCTGGAAAATTACTATCGATGAAACATCAAAAGGCATGCGTTTAAGGGATTAACCGCCTCGCACACGAGCGATTTGAGCGCCCCCGTGATGCGATCGGAACTTGACAATCGCGCAGGTCTGGAAAGGAACGGCACAGAAGGAATGTTCGGCAGCTTACTCGGTGTCTTGTCGAGCGACATGGCGATCGATCTCGGAACGGCGAACACACTCGTTTACGTCAAAGGTCGCGGCATTGTCTTGAACGAGCCGTCCGTCGTTGCGACCTACACCAAGGGCGGCAAGCGCTCGGTTCGCGCTGTCGGCAACGATGCGAAGATGATGCTCGGCCGCACACCCGGAAACATCGAGGCGATCCGCCCGATGCGCGACGGCGTGATCGCGGATTTCGAAGTCGCGGAAGAGATGATCAAACATTTCATCCGCAAGGTGCACAACCGCCGCTCCTTCGCCAATCCGATGATCATCGTTTGCGTGCCGTCCGGATCGACGGCCGTCGAGCGCCGCGCGATTCAGGAATCCGCGCTCTCCGCCGGCGCCCGACGCGTGTATCTGATCGAAGAGCCGATGGCGGCGGCGATCGGTGCCGGCCTTCCGGTCGGTGAGCCCACGGGATCGATGATCGTGGACATCGGCGGCGGCACGACGGAAGTGGCGGTGCTGTCGCTCGGCGGCATCGTCTATTCGCGATCGGTGCGCGTCGGCGGCGACAAGATGGACGAGGCGATCATCGCCTATATCCGCCGCCACCAGAATTTGCTGATCGGCGAAGCATCCTCAGAGCGCATCAAGAAGGAGATCGGCTCGGCGGCGCCTCCCGCCGACGGCAACGGTGTGACGCTCGAGATCAAGGGCCGCGATCTGCTGAACGGCGTTCCGAAGGAAATCACTATCACGCAGCGCCACATCGCGGAGGCGCTGGCGGAACCGACCAGCCAGATCGTGGAAGCCGTGAAGGTGGCGCTGGAAGCTACCCCGCCGGAACTGGCCGCCGACATTGTCGACAAGGGCATCGTGCTCACGGGAGGCGGATCCCTGCTGGCCAATCTCGACCAGGTTCTGCGCGAGGAAACCGGCCTTCCGGTGTCGATCGCGGACGACCCGCTGTCCTGCGTGGCGCTGGGAACCGGCCGGGTGCTCGAAAATCCCAAGTCGATGCGTCACGTTCTTTCAACCGCCTTCTGAGACAAAGGAGCCAGTGTCGTACAAGCGAGCCGGGTAGCGTAGATGGCGAACGGGACTTGGAAGATTGCGCGAGGGAAGGGTAGCGCTCAGCTTCCGTTGGCGATCGTTGCCGTGCTTGCAGTGATCGTGCTCCTGGCCGGCAAGGCGCACTTCCTCCCCTTCGACCGGGCCCGGGCCGCTCTGACAGATTGGGCGAAGCCGGCGATCACGGCGGTCAATGTGCCTGTGGTCGCCGTATCGACCTGGCTTTCCGGCGCCGAACACTTCTTCGACGTCTACAGCGAGAACCAGCGGCTGCGGGAAGAGAACGCCCGCCTGCGACAGTGGCAGGGCGCGGCCGACATGCTGCAGGCCCGCGTGAAGCGCTACCAGCTGCTGCTCAATGCCGTCTCCGATCCAGCTTCGACGTCCGTTGCCGGCCGCGTCATCGGCCATGCGAGCCGGCCCTTCTCCGAGACGATCGTGCTGAATGCCGGAACGCGTGATCACGTGAAACCGGGCGAGACGGTCGCCGACGCGCGCGGCGTGCTCGGACGCATCTACCTGGCCGGTCAGCACACCGCCTGGGTCATTTTGCTCACGGACCTAAACAGCCGCGTCCCCGTTTCCGTTCAGCCGGCCAACGACCAGGCAATCCTGGCCGGCAACAACAGCGAAGCGCCCGCGCTCGAGGCGGTCGCCCAAGGCGCCAAGCTGAAGGATGGGCAAGAAGTGGTCACCTCCGGCAATGGTGGGCTCATGCCGCCGGGATTGCCGGTGGGCGTTCTCTATCACGACAGCAGCGGTTTCCGGGTCGCGCTCTATGCCGATCCTGGAACGGCAGATGACGTGCGCATCATGGACTTCAAGCAGGAGCAGATGCCGGCGCCGACAGATCAGGACCTGCCGGCCACGGCAGCGGGCTTCAAGCCGTCACCGCCGGTTGAAGCCCCGCCGGAAACGGTCGCGCCCCCTGCCGGGGTTCCGGCCGCAGCCTCGCCGAATGCGGCAGGTGGAACAGGCGCGAAGCCCACAGCCACGACAACCGCGCCCGCGATCCGCGGCACGGCAGTATCGCCTTCGACGACCGAGCCCAAACCCCGCGTCACACCTCCGGCACCGACGCAGACGGACAAGCCGGCCGCCCGAAATCCGGACGACGACGAGGACAATCAATGAGGCGAACCTCATCCGATCGTCTGCTCGTCCTGCTGCCGACACCGGCCGTGGCGATCATCCCGGCGCTCTTTGCCTTCACGGCGGTCGTCCTCACAAGCTTCCCGGTTTCGTTGACGGGCGGGCTGTTTCCGCCGCCCCTGTTCGTGCTGATGGTCATCTATTTCTGGGCGCTCATCCGGCCTGACCTGATGCCGCCCGGATTGGTCTTCGCCATCGGGCTTCTGGAGGATCTTCTGTCGGGAAGCCCGCCGGGATTGTGGACCTCCTCGTTCCTCGTCACCTATGTCCTGATCGACCGGCAGCGCGACGTTTTCGCCGGCCTCGCGGGCTGGGCCGCCATTCTCGGGTTTGCACTCGCGATGCTGATCGCCTCAGTGTCCGCCTACGGCATTGCCTGGCTCTATTTCTGGCATGTGCCGCCTATTCAGCCGCTCGCCTTGCAGCTGGCGGCGAGCATCGTGCTGTACGTGCCGGTGCTGTCGTTCCTGAACTGGGTGCAGCAGCGCTTCATCGGCCCGCAGCGGAGCGACTTCTGATGCCGCTGTTCGATCGCAAGGACAAGAGCCGCTACGCGACCTTCACGCGCCGCACGTTGATGATGTCCGGCGGCGTCGGCGCCATCTTCGCGGTGTTGGCAGGCCGCCTCTATCAGCTGCAGGTCGTGCAGGGCGAGCAGTTCCGCACGCGGTCCGAGGAGAATCGCGTGAGCGAGCGGCTGGTGGCGCCGCCGCGCGGGCGCATCCTCGACCGTTTCGGCGTCGAGCTCGCCAACAACCGGCGCAATTTCCGGGTGCTGCTGACGCCGGAGCAGGTCGGCGGCAAGATCGAACCCGCGCTCGATACGATCGGCAAGATCATCTATTTGTCCGACCGGCAGCGCGAGCGCGTGCTCAAGGATGCGCGCGAGAACAAGCAATTCGTGCCGCTGATCGTCGCCGAGAACCTGTCATGGGATGATTTCGCGCGCGTCAATCTGCATTTGCCGTATCTCGCCGGCGTCCAGCCCGATGTCGGCCAGACACGTTCCTATCCGTTCGGCGATCAACTCACGCATATTCTGGGCTACGTCGCTGCGGTTTCGCAGCAGGACCTGCAGGACGATCCGGACCCGATGCTTTCCCTGCCTGGCTTCCGCATCGGCAAGCGCGGTGTGGAGAAGGAATTCGACACGGCATTGCGCGGCAAGGCTGGCATCAGCCGCGTCGAGGTGAATGCGTACGGCCGCAACATCCGCGAGCTTGGCCACGATCCCGGCTCGCCAGGCGAAGATCTCTACCTCACAATCGACCAGAATCTGCAGAGCTTCATGGCGCAACGGCTGGGCGATGAAAGTGCAGCCGCCGTGGTCATGGACGTGGCGACCGGCGACGTGCTCGCATTGTCATCGACGCCGGGGTTCGATCCCAACCTGTTCAACGTCGGCATCACGCCGGCGCAATGGAAGGCGCTGACGACCGACGATCACGTGCCGCTGCTGAACAAGGCCATTTCCGGCCTCTACCCGCCGGGTTCGACCATCAAGCCGACGATGGCTCTGGCGGCCGTGGACGCCGGCCTGAAGGACATGCAGGTGGTCTGCCGCGGCTCCATCGCGCTCGGCAATTACGTGTTCCACTGCTGGCAGAAGCATGGGCATGGCCATGTCGACCTGACACGCGCCATCGAAGTCTCCTGCGACGTTTTCTTCTACGAATGCGCGCGCCGTCTCGGCATCGACAAGATCGAGTCCGCGGCCCACCTGGTTGGGTTTGGCGCGCAGACGGGAATCGAGCTGCCGGGCGAAAAGGCCGGCGTCGTTCCCGGGCGCGAGTGGAAGCTGAAGCACTATGGCGTTCCCTGGCTCGAGGGCGAAACGCTCAACACGGGTATCGGGCAGGGTTATCTCAACGTCACCCCGCTGCAGCTGTGCACCATGTCGGCGCGCATCGCGAGCGGCAATATGGTGGAACCGCGCCTGACGCGTGTGATCGGCCGCAATGTCCAGCCTCGGCCGCAGCTCAAGCGCCTGCCGTTCTCCGACGACGCCCTTGCCATCGTGCGCGCCGGCATGAACGGCGTCACCAACATTCCCGGCGGCACCGCGTTTGCCTGGCGCATCCCCGATGCCGGTTTCGAGATGGCCGGCAAAACCGGCACGGCCCAGGTCCGTGTCATCAGCCGCGAAGAGCACAATGCCGGCGTGAAGAAGAATGCGACGCTGCCGTGGAAGCTGCGCGATCACGCATTGTTCATCGCCTTTGCGCCGGTCGAGACGCCGCGCTACGCCTGTGCTGTCATCGTCGAGCATGGCGGCATGCCAGAGCACCCGCAGGTGCAGATGGCGCGCGACATCCTCCTTTACGCGCAGAAGCGCGACCCGCTGAAGATGCCGACGGCCTATCCGATCAGCGCCGCTTCGCTGGGCAATCGGGCGGGGTGATACGATGACGACACGCCCCTACGCCGCCGCGCGCCGCACGCTCTCCTTCACCGACAAGCTGCTGGAGATCAACTGGGCGCTCGTTCTTATCATCGCCATCATCGCGTCCATCGGCTTTGCGATGCTGTACTCGGTGGCAGGCGGTCATTTCTCGCCTTGGGCGAACAAGCAGATCCTGCGCTTCATCATCGGCCTTGTGATCCTCGTGGCCGCGGCGAGTGTCGACATCCGCATCTGGATGCAGGTGGCTTATCCGGCATACGCGTTCTCGCTGCTCTTGCTGATCGCCACTACGGTCGCAGGCCATGTCGGGCTTGGCGCAAAGCGGTGGATCGAACTCGGGCCCATCCAGCTTCAGCCGTCCGAGCTGATGAAGATTTCGCTGATCCTGGCGCTGGCGCGCTACCTGCACAGCCAAAGCCTGGAGGACGTGTCGAAGCCGCTGAAACTCCTGATTCCGCTGGTGATGATCGCCATCCCGGCGGCGCTGGTCCTCTCGCAGCCCAACCTCGGCACCGCGACCATTATCGTCGCCGATGGCGTGTCGCTGCTGTTCCTCGCCGGCCTTTCCTGGTGGTGGATCGTTCCGGCGTTCAGTGCTGTGGCAGCCGCTGTCCCCATCGCCTGGCAATTCCTGCACGACTATCAGAAGCGCCGCGTGATGACGTTTCTCAACCCGCAGCTCGACGCCATGGGTGCCGGCTGGAACATCAGCCAGGCGGAGATCGCGATGGGCTCCGGCGGCGTTGCCGGCAAGGGGTTCCTGCAGGGTACGCAAAGCCAGCTCAACTTCCTTCCCGAAGCCAACACCGACTTCGCCTTCACAGCTATCGGTGAGGAATTCGGCTTCCTCGGCTGCATGGTGCTGCTGCTGCTGTTCGGCACCGTGATTTTCTATGGCGTGCGGATTGCGGTGGCCTCCCGCAGCCAGTTCGGGCGGCTGCTGGCGCTGGGCCTCACGCTCAACTTCTTCTTCTACATCATGATCAACGGGCTGATGGTGATGGGGCTGATTCCGGTGGTCGGCATCCCCATGCCGCTGATCTCGTACGGCGGCACTGCCATGCTGGTGGTGATGTTCGGGTTCGGGCTCCTGATGGCCTGCCATGTGCACCGCCAGGTGGAGATCCCCCGCGGATCGACGTCGATCATCTAGATTTGCCGCCGCCGGGATGGTTTCTGGACTCTAGGGTCGTGCCTTGCTATAGGCCCGCCTCCTTTCGCGGACGGCCCATTGGCCGCCACCGGGATCGGGCGATTAGCTCAGGCGGTAGAGCAGCTGACTCTTAATCAGCGGGTCGCAGGTTCGAGTCCTGCATC
>DATIYG010000391.1:0-3917 GCA_035517755.1 Rhizomicrobium sp.
AGTGCGGCCGGTGAGTTCGGCCGGGTCGGTCAGGAACCGCACGATCGGCTGGTAGTAGACAGTCACCGCAACAGCGGCCACGCATAGCAGCAGCGCGAAAATCGAAGCGACGATCCAGCGATCGAGGCTCTTGCGCCGAAGCATCGGATACAGCCCACCCCCCAGCAGCGCCACCGGCAGCAATCCAAGCGATGTCTTCGAGTGGGTCATCACCAGGAAGCCAAGCGCGCCCAGGGCGATCGCCCAAGGCACGAGACGCTTCGATTTCAGCGCTTCGAAGAAGAACAGAATCGCCGTGATGGCAGACACCGAGCCCGCGATGTTCTTGTGGAAATAGAGCCCGCGCCAATCGCCGACAATGCCGGGATCGCCCTCACCCGGCAGATGAATGGCCTGCGTGATGAGCGGAATCGAAACCCAGTTGATCACGAGGACCGCGGCCAGCACCGCTCGCAGCAACTGAAACGCCCGGTCCATGCCGATCGTCTGCACGCCCAGCATGGCGGACAGCACGATCACAACTTCAAGCCCGGCGCGGCGGAGCGTAACGTCCGGCGCCTGCGCCCACAGACAGGTCGCCAGACACCAGAAGAGCAATGCCGTGAGCACGGGCGGAATGGCCGCCGCCATGCGGGCACCATTGGCGCGCCACGCTGCGGCCGCGATCAACAAGAAGGCCGCGAGGAACGTGATCTGGCGCCAGGAATCGCCCTCACCCGTCCCTTGACCGAACGCAAGCGCGGCCTGATCGCGGATGGCGAACGGCTTCAGCCCGATGAAGATGAGCAGCAGGAAAAAGACGAACCCGATCTCGGCGAGAAGATCGCGCTTCGCTAATCCCACGGGCGCGGCAAGCCGCGCGTCAGCCGCCATGGATGGTTGCATATTCATCGTAGCGATGACCCATCAGGGCTGCCAGCTTTCCGGCAGCACGGCAGAGCTTGCACAGCGCGCGCGCGCGGCCGCGCACGAAAGGCGATGGCGCGAGCAGCACGAAGGGATAGAGCGCGGCCACGCCGGCGATCTTCAGCAGCTCGCGCGCGAACTCGGCGCGATTGTCCCAATGCTTGAGGAACACGCGCATGTCGGAATTGCCGGTGCGATAGGCGCGCTTGAGCGCCCAGCCGACGCTGGCGCGCGATGCCGGAACCCACGCATGGACGATGGCCTCATCGGCCCAGGCGAAGCGCGCTCCGGAGCGGCGCAGGCGCTCGAAGAAATCGCGATCCTCGCCGCCGGACAATGCAAACGCCGGATCGAAGCACGGCTTCGGCATGGCTTCGAAGCAGGAAAGGCGGACCAGCACGTTGCTGGTGCTGTCGATCTCCTGGATGGCGCCGGTCGCATGGCGCAACGGCGCGATGCCGTGGCATTCCAATGCCGATGTCTCCGGCTCGACTTCGAACTCGCGCAGCACGGCGCCGTGCAGGGCGTCCGCGTTCGTTTCGCGCTGTACGCTCAGGAAGGAGTCGAGCCAATGTGCGTCCGGCCATTCGTCGTCGTCCAGCATGGCGACGAAGTCGGCGTTGGAATGCGCAAGGATGTGCTCCACCAGTGCGTTGCGGCACTGGGCGATGCCGCGGTCCTTCGCGACGATTGCGGCGAGCGGCCAGCGGTAGCCTTTTGCGATGACCTCGCGGCAGAGCGCAAACCCGGCGAGGCCGTCGGCATCGTTGTCCGCAACCACCACCGAAACATTCGCGCTGGTTTCAAGGCGCGCCAACGCGTCGAGCAGCTTTGCCAATCCCTTGGGGCGGCGGAAGGCCGGGATGGCGACGACAACATTACTCATACTGCGCCCTCCACGCCTTCACCAGCACCAGCACGCGGCCCATCACGATCAACTCGCCGATGAGAATTCCACCCATCGCGGCAATCGGCCCGACGGCGATCAGCAGCACCAGTGTTGCAATCAAGGACGCTGCAGCGGCCCAAACACCGGCACCGGCCAGTTTGCGGAATTCGCCAGCCGCCTGCATCAGCACGGATTCCGGCGTGCGCAAGCAGCGCACCGCCATGACGGCCGCGGCAATCGCGGCGACCACGAACACTTCGTTCGCTTCGTATCCGTTCTTCACGATGAGGTGCGGAAACCATTTGAGGAGCCCGATCGACAACAGCACGGTCGCCAGCCAAATTGCACCTGCCGCAGTTCGAAATTCCTTAACGATCCGGAAAGCAGCCGCTGGCCCGCCCGCCGCAATCTTCCGCGCCATCAGCGGCCGCTCCACGTCGGGAAGTGCCGCCAATACGAGGGACACCGGGCGCATGAGCAGCGAGCCGAGCGCCAGCACCGCGAAGGCCTTCGGCCCACAGATGAACGTGACGAGATAGGCGTGGGCGTTCATCGTCATCTCGCTCATCAGCACGCCGGCGAGAGACCAGCGCGACAGTTCGCGCCAGGTCGTCAGGTATGCTGCAAGCCTTCCCGTGAAGATCGATTTCAGAAGGTTGCGCACATACGTTGTGCCGAACGTCGCGAACGCCGCAACGGCGGAGGCCAGCAACATTGCCGATCCCGTGCGAACCCAGAGCAGATGCAACGCCAGCAGCGCGCCGAGGCCGCCCACCACCAGCAGGCTGTAGACGACATCGGACCACAGCGTGCGATAAGGCCAGCCATTGGCGTAGGCGTAGCTGCGCGCGAACCACCGAAGCGTCATCGCGGCACCGTAGGCTCCGAATACAGCGGCAAGACCGACACGCGCTCCTGTCGCCGCCATCAGGCCGGCGATGACAAGACCGGCCAACGCCGAGAACGTCGCGTTTGCCTTGAGGAAGGTGAGCGTATCCGCATCGCTGATGCCGCCGGCACGAATGGCACGCGCAACCGGCGCACCGAACATCGCGCCGCACATGCTCATCGCGAACGGCACGGCCACCAGCACGAAGGAGAACTGTCCGAAGGCCCAGCGTGGCAAGGTGTGCAGGAAAATCAGCGCCGCGATAAAGTGCGCGGCCGAGACCAGGATCGGACCAAGCGCCGACGCGCTGTAGCGTGTCGCGGCCGCGACGATGTTTGCGGCGAAACGATCACGTTCATCGATTGGAACGCGCGCAACCGTCGCCAGCATGAGCGCCAGCGCTGTCACGACACCTGCACTGTCTTGGTCAGCAGCGCGAACGCGGCTTTGGGATTGGTGACGGCGTAGCGCCAGAACAGCCGCTTCGGTTCACGCACGAGCCGGTATAGCCACTCAAGACCGGCGATCTGCATCCAGCGCGGCGCGCGCCTGTATTCCCCGGTCACGAAATTGAAGCAGCCGCCGCAGGTGACGATCCAGCCGACCTTCAGCCGATAGGCGTTACGCACGCAGAATTCGTATTCCAGCGGCACGCCGAGACCGACCCACAGCACATCCGCACCGGACGCATTGATGTCGTCGCAGATCTTCCATTCGTCGCGCGGATGGAAGAAGCCGTTGCGGCGCCCGGCGATGCGAAGTCCGTCATAGTTCTTTGCCAGCGTGTCTGCGCATTCTGCGTTCACGCCTTCGGTGGCGCCGAGGAGGTAGAAACTCAACCCATTTTCACTCGCGGAAAGCGAGGCATCGTGAATAAAGTCCGTGGTGGCGCTGCGTTCGGGGATCGGCGCGTCGGTCAACACTTTCGACGCCAGAACGACCGGCTGTCCGTCGGCATGAACGAGACTTGCGGCTTCGAACCGGCGCCGGAATTCTGCATCCGATTGCGCCATCGCGATGGCGTGGCCGTTGGAGGCGAACACCAGACGGGCTTTCCGGGCGCCGCCGCGCGCCGCAAGGCAATCGCCCACCATCAGTGAAGCCAACTGCTGTCGCGACACGCAAGCCGTGCGCACGCCGCCGACCACCACCTCGCGATAGGCGCGGTGCGGCCCCCGCCGCTCGTAAACCGCAGCCTTGCGAGGCGTCGTGCCATGGGATTGTGCATAAGCG
>DATIYG010000392.1:0-7283 GCA_035517755.1 Rhizomicrobium sp.
TTGATGTTGATGGGAAGCGGCCGGCCGAGCGCCTCCGGCAGCACGCTTTCGATGGTGCGCAGCATGCGGATGTAGGGGCCATTCAACCCGCGTTCGTCAGCAAGTTCCAGAAGAACATTGGCACGCGGATCGCCGCCGGAATGCTGCGGATGCCCGAAACCGGGGATCGGTGCTTTGGTCTTGCGCATTTCCCGGATGTGATCGAGCGCAACCGCACGTGGGTCGCGATCCGCCGATGCCGCCACCAGATCATGCAGCAGGCGTCCCGCCACTTCGGCGCTGCCGAACACCACCGATCCCGAACCGAGCAGCCCGGCCGCGACCGCGCCTTGCACGGCTTCGGGTGCAGCAGCCAGTGTCATGCGCGCCGCCTGCACGCTTGGCACCAGGCCATGCTCGGCGATCGCCACCAGCAGCGCGTTGACGAAAAACCGCTGGTTTGCATCCGGCTCCTTGCCCAGCAACAGCAGGAAGAAATAGTCGGCGAAATCGATCTTGCCGATCAGATCACGGCAGAGATCGCGGCCGCGCACCGTGATCGAGGACGCATCCGCCGTGCTGATGGCCGTGTGGGGAGCGTCCTGTTTGCCGATGCGCATCGTCTTCTCCGTCAGCGGAATTCGATTTCCCTCGCCGAAATTGACTTCGAAATGCGGAGAATGTCTAGTTTTCGGGATGTTGAAGGTTCTCGAAGACGTTCGCGTGCTGGAGATGGGGACCTTCATCACCGGCCCCGCGGCGGCGATGTATCTCGCGGACATGGGCGCCGACGTCATCAAGGTCGAGCGCCCCGAGACCGGCGATCCGTTCCGCGCCTTCAAGGGCGGCCTCTACAGCCCGCACTTCCAGACCTACAACCGCAACAAGCGCAGCCTCACGCTGGACACGAAAAAGGCGGCGGATACCGCGTTGCTGGATGCACTGGTGAAGGAAGCCGACGTCTTCATCCAGAACTTCCGTCCCGGTGTGGCGGAGGAACTGAATGCCGGCTGCGAGCGGCTGCAGGCCATCAATCCGCGTCTCATCTATTGCGCGATCTCGGGATTCGGGAAGGACGGGCCGGCTGCTGACCGTCCTGCTTATGACACCGTCGCGCAGGCTGCGAGCGGCTGGCTCAGGCTGCTGATCAACCCGGCCAACCCACGCGTCGTCGGTCCCGCCATCGCCGACTCCATGACGGGCTTCTACGCCGCGTTCGGCATCCTCGGTGCCTTGCATGAGCGCGAGAAGACGGGTCACGGCCGCCGCATCGATGTGTCGATGTTGGAAGCGATGTGCCACTTCAACCTCGACGATTTCACGCACTATTTTTCTGCCGGCGAAATCATGGGGCCGTACAGCCGCCCGAGCGTGTCGCAGTCCTATGTGTTCGAATGCGCGGACCGCGGGTGGATCGCGCTGCACATGTCGTCGCCGCAGAAATTCTGGGATGGACTCGCCAGTGCCATCGGCCGGCCGGATCTTTTCGAGGATGCACGCTTCGCCGATCGCGCGGGCCGCATCAAGCATCAGGACGATCTCATTGCGCTGATGGGCCCGATTTTCAGACGCAAGGCCCGCGCCGAATGGTGCGCCGTGCTGGAGAAGGAAGGCGTGCCGTATTCGCCTGTCTACGATTCCAGCGAGGCGCTCGAGGACCGCCAGGCGAAACACCTCGGCATCGCGGTGGAAGGCGAGCATGCGGAGATGGGCCGCTTCCGCACCGTGCGATTCCCTGTGAATTTCGACGGCGAACGGCAGACGGATGTCGTCCCGCCGCCGACTCTCGGCGAACACGATCAACAAATCCGAAAGGCGGGGCGCTGGCCGTGCCGTGAACTCGGCAAGGGAAAATGACGATGCTGCCGCTTCTGCCCACAAGTCTTGTCGGATCCTATCCCCAGCCGGACTGGCTGTTGGATCGCTCAAAGCTGGGCAAAAGCTTTCCGCCGCGCGTGCGCGCGAAGGAGTTGTGGCGCATCGATCCGCAATGGCTGGAGGAAGCGCAGGACGACGCCACCTTGATCGCCATCCGTGATCAGGAGCGGGCCGGGCTCGACATCCTCACCGACGGCGAGATGCGCCGCGAGAGCTACTCGAACCGTTTTGCGACCGCGCTGGATGGCGTCGATCTCGACAATCCGGGCACCGCGCTTGACCGCAGCGGCCATCCCAATCCCGTCCCTCGCGTGGTTGGAAAAATCCGCCGCCGTGAGTCTGTCCAGGTGCGCGATCTGCAATTCCTGAAAGCCAACACATCAAAGTCGGTGAAGATGACGGTGCCGGGGCCGTTCACGATGTCACAGCAGGCGCAGAACGATTTCTACGATCGCGAAGTGGACATGGCGCTGGACTACGCCGACGCGGTGAATGCGGAGATGAAGGACCTGTTCGCCGCCGGCTGTGACATCGTGCAGATCGACGAGCCTTACATGCAGGCGCGGCCGGAGAAGGCGCGCGAATTCGGGCTGGAGGTTCTGGATCGTGCGCTGGACGGCGTGACGGGGACGACGGCGCTGCACATCTGCTTCGGCTACGCGGCGATCGTTCACGAACGGCCGAGCGGCTACTCATTCTTGCCCGAGCTGGCGCAGAGTCCGGTGCGGCAAATCTCGATCGAGACGGCGCAATCCAATCTGGACACGTCGGTGCTGAAATCGCTGCCCGGCAAGACCATCATTCTCGGCGTGCTCGATCTTTCGACACACGAGGTGGAGACGCCGCAGATGGTTGCGGAACGGATCGTGCGCGCATTGCCTTATGTCGAGGCTGCGCGGATGGTGATCGCACCCGATTGCGGACTCAAATATCTGCCGCGCGACGTGGCCTTCGGAAAAATGAAGGCGATGGCGGACGGCGCGAAGATTGTCCGTGAAAAGCTCGGCTAGACGCAGAAGCCACCTCATACCCTCCCCTTTCGGGGAGGGGTGATGTTTGGAGAATACCCCCTCCCCGAACGAATTCGCTTCGCTCATTCGTTCGACCCTCCCTCAAGGGGAAGGTGTGAAGTTGATATCGCGGACTAACCGGCGCTGAGGAAATCGGCCGCGATCGTCCGCGCACGCGGCGATTCATCCAGCAGCAGGTGTCCCGCTTCCTCGATCATCACGACCTTGGCGCCGGGGATCGCGTTTCCCCAGTGCCGGGCGAGCCCCGGGAGTAGGATGCGATCCTTGCCACCCCACAGAACAAGTGTCGGCACGCCAAGGCGTGGCAGGCGCCGGCGCAGCTTGCGATCGGCCGCGTCCATGTCGGCCAGCACCCGGCCGGTGGAGTTCCGTTCGCGCGCGCGTTCCGCCAGGAAGTCTTCGCCGGCATCGTCCGGCCAGAAGCGCGCGACGAAGTCCGGGTCGGCGACCAACATTTTCGGAACATCGCGCGGCGGGATCGCCGGCCAGTTGGGCGGCGGACAGTCCGCCGCCAGCAATCCGGCGGGTGCGGCGAGCACCAGACGGTTCACTCTGTCGCGATGGGTGAGTGCGAATTCCGTTGCCAGCCTGCCGCCGAGCGACGCGCCGGACAGGCCGAAGCGCTTCAGGCCCAATGCGTTGAACAAGGCCGTGTAGTGCACCACGTAATCCGCCATCGATGTGATGTCGGGATCGTCGGCGCTTTCGCCGAAGCCGGGATGAGTGGGAAGGATGACGCAAAAGCGGCCGAGCCAATCGTGCGCCCATTCGAATCCGTGGAACGTGCCGCCGCCGTGGAAGTAAACGACCGACGGTCCGTTGCCCGCGCTGTAGACGACGCTGCGCACGCCATCGACGACATGTTCGTCGCGCATGAATCCGTCCGTGCTGTAGCCGCGAAATGTCATCCTTGGTCCTCACACCGGCATGGGGTTGCCGAAGATCAGCTTGGAGAGCGACGTCGCGGCCTGTGATTTGTCAGGATTCTCGATGTTGGTGCGGAAACCGTCGACATCGGCCTTTCGTCGCGCCGGGTCCTTCTCCGACATCATACGCTTGTAGTTGGTGGCGAGATTGGTGGTCACGTCGCGGAACACGCGGCGGCGTTCTTCCGCATAGAAGTCGAGCACGGAGTCGTTCGCCCGGCCTTCGATCACCGCGCCCAGCACCTGGATCAGCGCATCGGCATCGATCACGCCGGTCGTGAGTCCCATGCCGCCGCAGGGGTTACAGGCATGGGCCGCATCGCCCGCCAACAATGCGCGGCCGACGCGGAAGGCCGGTGCGCAGCGTTCCTGCACGCGATAGGGCGACCAGGCGACGATGCGATACGGCTCATCGGAGGGAAAGATCGCCGCGTAATGCGACGGGATACGCGCGTAGACATCGTCTTCCGGCAACGCCGCGTCTTCGCCGAACGTCACGCGCCACAAATTCTCGCGGCCAAGGCGGGCGACCACAGCCCAGTTGACTGGATCGCAGATCATGTTGGCGCGCTCGAAGCCGTACTTCTCGAAATCGAACGCGACATTGGTGGCGACGAAGCGATCCGGCCAGGTGAAGCCTTCGAACGAAAGCCCCAGCAGCGAGCGCACGCTGCTGCGCGCGCCATCCGTGCCCACCACCCAATCCGCTTTCAGTTCGCGCGCGCCGTCCGGTGTCCCCACCCCGAGCACGACGCCGTCCTTGTTCTGCGACAGGCTGACAAGTTTGTGGTTCCACAGCACCTGCGCATTCGGCAGGCGCTTCAGGTGCTGGTGAATGACCCCGGCCAGAAGATGCTGCCCCAGATGCAGATTGTGATCGTATTTCGTGCCGGGCTCCATGTTGGTGCTGAGATCGGAGTAGATGATTTCGTTCATGCTGGGCACGCGCAGCGAGAAGCGCGTGCTGGGCAGGCCGATGGCTTCGGCGTCGTCGAGCACGCCCAGCTTGTCGAGAATCTCGCTGGTCGTGGGGAAATAGATGGCCGCGCGCGGCGAACTGTTGATGCCGGACTCTGCCTCCAGCAGCGTGACGCGGATTCCCTTGCGTGCCAGCCCAAGCGCAGTGAGGAAACCAACGGGCCCGGCGCCCACCACGATGACATCGTCCCGGTGTTCCATGGGTTTCCCTAGCGACGCTTGCGAGTCAGATAGTCGGCGATGGCCTTCAGCTCGGCGTCGCTGATTTCCGTCTTGCGGATCGACGGCATCACGCTGATGCCATGCCGCACCACATGGATGATGTAGGGCGCGTTCAGATCCGTGCGCTGGTCGAGCCGGGCCGGCGGCTCGCCGTGATACTTGACCTGCAGCGCATCGGTACCCGGGTGATCGGGCCCTTCGCCGTGACAATCCCAGCAATAACGATGGAAGATCTGTTCGCCCGTGTGGCCCGATACCAGCACCGGCGACCAGCCCGCGCCAGTCGCGGCGCGTTGCGGCGAAGCGGCTGCGGCCGATGCGCCAAACGCAAGCGCGAGCAGTGCGATGCGCGCGCCCCTCACGCCTTCTTCTCCCGGATGTGCTTCGGCCACACGCCATAACGTCCGGCGGAGATGATGCCGTTGGGATCGACCGCGTCCTTCACCGTTTCATGGAAGCGCCGCAGCGCATGATTGTTGAAGCTGTAGGTCTCCATCACATCGTCCATGAAGGCCGGCGCGGTGCGATATTCGCCGTAGCCATGCTCGGCGAGAATCCTGATCATCTCGCGGAAACCGGCGCGCGTGCGCTTGTTCTTCGCAGGGTCCTCCGTCACCGCTATCATCACCAGGATGACGAAGGTCCGCGCCCAGCAGCCGATAGGGGGCGAAAGGATGGTGACGGGAAGCTCCAGCCGCTTCGTTGTGCGGAAGATGAGGTCGTAGGCCTCGCTGATGCCTTCGCCCGTGCGCGGGATGATGGGCGAGCAGGTGATGTGGCCTTGCGTCGGATCGGAATGTTCGCTGCGCGCGCCGATGAAGAAGATGGAGAGCGACGGCACCCCGAACAGCGAGCGATTCATGCCCTTCAGCATCTCCGGCTTGGGCGGCATAGTGACGACATCGCCGCCGCTGAAGGTCGCGCCGGCAATCGCCGATGCCTTGCGCTTCGTGTAGTCCCACTGCGCCTTCACCACTTCCGGCGCGCCGTAATAGGAAACCGTCACCGTCCAGTACGGAAGATTGTGCGCGGCGGCATAGGCTTCCTGTTCGGCAACCGGAGAATCATACGTCGGCATGTCCGGCGGCGGCGCGCCGGGCAGTCCGAACGGCAGGAAGGGACTCGCGAACACCGGCATGCCCTGCATCGACACCGTGTTCTCGAGGTAGTTGATGACATCGACGAGCGCGTTGATGTCGGCCTTCTTCGGCACGCCGACGACGCCAGAGATATACGCTTCCGGCGCCGGGTAGAGCCAAAAGCCCATCTTGGTGACGACGCCAAGGCTCGACTGCTTGAACAATCCGTCGACGAACGGGCCGTAGCCGTACTTGTTCTGCTGCCACGTCTTGGCGCCCGGCAGGGCACCCATGCCGGTGCGCAGCAGCTCGCCGTTCGCCAGCACCACCTCCGTGCCGCAATGGGCTTCGAAATGATTGCGGTACCAGGAATGCGTGTAGCCGCCGCCGTAGTCGAGCGCGTTGCCGACGACGCTGCCCCAGCCGGGATCGGGGCAGTCGATCCAGAGATTGAGTCCCTTGTCCTGAATCGCGCGATAGAGATCGAAGTATGAGACGCCCGGCTCGAGCAACACATACGAATTGCGCTCGTCGATCTCGAGGATGCGGTTCATCCGCTTGAGATCGAGCACGACGCTGCCCGAGAGCACGGGTGCGGCGCCGCCATAGCCGAGATTCTTGCCGGTGGAGATGGGATAGATCGGGATGCGGTGTTCGTTGGCGATGCGCATGACCGCCTGCACTTCATCCGATGTGAACGGTGCAACGGCGGCCGAAGCAATCCGCTCCTCCGGTTCGTCGCGCAGGATCGAGTAAGCGTCGCGGTAGGGTTCCAGGTCGTCGTCGGAGGTGAATACCCATTCCTTGCCGACAACCGACTCGAATGCCGCGATGGCGGCGGCGAAATCCGCCTCGCTGATGCCGGCGGGCGTTCTCATCCCGCCGATCTCGGCTTCGGCGCGATGCACCATGCGATGAGCGGCCGCGCGCCAGATCCTGATTGTTGAACTTCCTGCCTGAACACCGCGCGCATCCCCCGGTCCATTGCCAGCCGCTCAAGATAGAAAAAGGTGGGCTGCGCGGTCAGTCCTGAAAGCGAAGCCTTTTGGTGGCGCCAAAGAAGATCGAGCTCGTCGCGCCAGAAATCCGTGATGTCGCCCTCCGTCCACACGATGCGCGCGCCGGATTTTGCGGCTGTCTCCGCAAAGGCGCGGCTGGCGGCAAAGCGCGCGTCGGCGACCACGATGTGG
>DATIYG010000393.1:0-3933 GCA_035517755.1 Rhizomicrobium sp.
CCGTCGGTGCGACGTTGAGCAAGGCCTACTGCGCGCATGGCGCGTTGCTCGCCTGCTCGGCTGAGACAGCGGAGCGGTTGCGCAATGCTCCAATCATCCGCGCGTCGTCGGCAGGTTCGCCCCTGTCGGCTGCCGCATCGAGTGCTGCACTGACCTACGTGGACACGCGACCGGAGATCCGGCGCGCGATCCGCGCGATGGCGGATCACTTGCGAGCGAAACTGGCGGCGGCTGGCCTCGACGTCACGCCGGGCGCGGCTCCCATCGTGTCGTTTGCTCACGGCAGCGCCGACGACATGCAGAACATCCGGCTGAAGCTCGCTGCCAAAGACATCCTCATTGTTTATGGCGCCGGATATGCGAGCACTCCGCCAGAAGGCATTCTGCGCTGCTCCATTTTTCGCGATCATTCGATGGCGGACATGGACCGCCTGGTGGATGCGATCATGTCGGCCTGAGCCTTGACCTTCCTCCAACCTGAGCGTGTAGTGGCCCACTACCTAAAGAAGGGGGATGTTCCATGAAAGCGATCGTACTCACCGCCATCGGTCTGGCGGCCTTTTCCGCTGCCTCTCCGGCGAGCGCCAACAGCACGTTTCCCTATACGTGCTCGAACACAAGCTTCCAGTACTCGCCGACCGGCCAGGCGGCGATCCAGTCGACCTGTCTGCAGGCGAACGGCATGCCGAATCGAACGATTCTCATTCTGGCGGGCATCAGCAACCAGAACGGCAAACTCGTGCAAGGGCCGGGCGCCAGCACATTCCAGCAAAGCTGCGGCTCCATCGCGATCATGACCGAAGGGCCGATCGTCACGTTGACCGCCTATTGCCGCATGAGCAACGGCTCGAGCAACTCGACCAGCCTGAGCCTCAACAACATCGCCAACGACAACGGCAAGCTCGTGCAGAAGTAGCGTTTCAGGTCAGCGCTTCTTGCGGAGGCGCGCTGGGCGCTGAGCCTTGCGGGCTTTCTTTGTCGCGGTCGGCGAGGCTTTTGCCACATCCAGTGCGGCGCGCGCCCATTGTGCCAGTTCGTCCGGATCGTCGTAGAGCCGGTCCGGCAGCGCGAACCATGTCGTCACAATGGTTTCGCCGGTCGAGTGCTTCCTGAAGCTGAAGGGCTTGCACTCTTCGACGACGAAAGCTTTGCGGCTCTGCTCGTCCGTCTTGAAATAGATGCGGTCGTCGAAAATCATGCCGAACATGAGGTCGCCGGACCAGATGCCATCGCCGCCGAAGAACCGGCGCAACGCGATCGGGCCGAATTCGGCGAACAGATCGTCGAAGCGATGCGGATCAGAGGTCATGTGCGATGGAGTTTCCGGCGCGCCTCGCCCAGCACTATGCTGCGTTACAGGTAGCTGAGCCACCACTCCGTCCGGCGGCGGCGCAGGCCGGCGTACCACCGGCACAACGGATAAAGCGCGACCACCACGAAAATCCAGACACCGTACACGAGCGGCAGGCCCGGTGCCGCCCATCCCGGCGGCTGACTGAACGGAAAATGGGCAAGATCGGGCGACTGGAACATCTCTTTCATCTCCCCATAGCGCAGCCAGCTGGCGCCGACGGCCAGAAGATGAATCAGATAGAAGTGCAGCACGTAGAAGAACAGCGGCACCTTGCCGAAGATAAGCGCCGGATGCAGCACGACAGGAACGCCGTTCTCGAAGAGGCGCAGAAGGAGGACTGCGGGACCAAGCGTCATCAGGAGAAACAGCAGCGAAGGCGGATATTTCGTCGTGTTGAGAAACGACATGATCGTCCACAGGCCGTTCTTCTGCGGCGACCATGGCGACGGATCCCCGTACCCGTTCACCAGGCGCAAGACAACGAATCCCGCAACCAGCACCAGACCGATTGCCAGCAGCAGGCGCTTCCGGCTCTCTGCGCTCCACTCATAGGTTTGCCCGAGCACGTAGCCGAGAGCCGTGACCGCGACCCACGGGATCAGCACATAGGCAACGAACACCACATGGTGATTCATGCTCAGGACGATGCCGGGCACATGCAGCACATTCCACACGGGCGCCAATGCTCCGAAGGAGCTTGGAGCGATGCCATCGAGCACGTTGTGCCCGGCAATCATGACCAGACTGATCGCGGCAATCGCCCAGGTGGGAAGCCAGATCAGGCCGGCAAGCACGATCATCGCCCAACCCAGCGCCCACAACACCGTGATGATCGTGGTCTGGTAGTCGAAATTGAACTGCAATGCGAAACGCATCACCACAAGCTCGAGGAAGATCAGCCACAGCCCGCGCGTGACGAGGAAGCGCGCCAGGGCCGTTTTCGTCATGCGCCTGCCCATGAGGTATGCGCCAGTCCCCGTCAGCAGGAAAAAGACGGGTGCACAGATATGCGTGATCCACCGCGTGAAGAAGAGCGCGGCCGTCGTTGTCGTCAGATCGACTGCGTTTGAAGTCAGATCGCCGAAAAAATCATGCGAATGATCCAGCGCCATGAGCATGATGATAACGCCGCGCAACAGATCGATGGATTCGATGCGCGCGGCCGCCGGCGACAACGCGGCCCGTTGAAAGCCTGTGGGAACTGCTGTGGCTGAAACTGTCATGTCCCCGCCCCCTGGAGAGCCGGATAGTCTTCCCGGACGGTGCCACGATCAATCGGCTAACGGGAAAGTGACATCCGCGACGATCAGTCGGCGTCGGCCGGTTTCAGCGTGACCGATTCGCCGCAGCCGCAGGCGGCTGTCTGGTTCGGATTGTTGAACACGAAGCGGCTGCCGAGCTTCTCGCGCACGAAATCCATCTCCGTGCCGATGAGGAACATGATGGCCTTGGGATCGATGAACACCTTCACGCCCTGATCCTCGACCACTTCCTCGTAGGGAAGTGGCGCGTCCGCGTAATCCATCGTGTAGCTCATGCCGGCGCAGCCGCCATTGGTGACGCCCACGCGAACGCCCTGAACGTTGCCCTCAGTGTTCGCCATGATCTCGCGAATGCGCGCGGCGGCAGCTTCGCTAAGCTTGATCGCCTTCGGCCGCTCGCGGCGGGGGCGAGTTGTTGTTGCTGTTGTGCTCATGCTCTACTCATCTAGCTTGCTGCCGCGAATAGCGAATAGTGAGTAGCGAATATGGAATAATGCTGCAGCATCTTGGCTCACTTTCCCTATTCGCTATTCGCCACTCGCTATTCGCGTCTTTCTCTCAGTACATATTCAATTCCAACTTCGCTTCTTCGCTCATGCGTTCTGGTGTCCATGGCGGATCGAAGGTCATGTTCACTGTCACCTTGCCGATGCCGTCGATGCCTTCGAGCGCCTGCTGCACCATGCCGGGCATTTCGCCCGCCACGGGACAGCCCGGCGCCGTGAGCGTCATGTCCACCGTGGTGTCGTAATTGTCGGCCACGTCCACCTTGTAGATAAGCCCGAGTTCGTAGATGTCCACCGGGATCTCCGGATCGTAGACCGTCTTCAGCGCCGTCACGAGCTTGCCCGTAAACGCCTCGAGCTCGGCCGGCGTGAGCTTGGTTTCCGCGCCGGCGCCCGCCGCCACTTCGGCATTCATGTCAGATTTGATCGGCTCGACGTTCATTCCGTTTTGGCGGTGTCGCCGCCCTCCAGTGCCGATTTCATCGTGTGCCAGGCCAGCGTGGCGCATTTCACCCGCATGGGAAATTCCGAAATGCCGCCCATCACTTCCAGCCGCTCGCGATCCTCTTCCGCCAGCCCGTTCGTGGATTCGCCCTTCACCAGATGCAGGAAACCGCCCATCAGTTTCTCGGCTTCCTCCACCGTGCGCCCCACCAGCATGTCCGTCATCAACGAGGCGCTTGCCTGGCTGATGGCGCAGCCTTTGCCTTCGAAGGCGATGTCCGCAATGCGGTTGTCGGCATCGACCGCGAGATAGATCTTTACCCGGTCGCCGCACAACGGATTGTAGCCTTCGCCGGTGTGCGTCGCG
>DATIYG010000394.1:0-2302 GCA_035517755.1 Rhizomicrobium sp.
GCGATCCGCTGGAGGTGACGAGCGCGCCGACCGCGGTTTTCATAAAAGGCCAGAATATTCCGCTGGTTTCGCGGCAGACGCGGCTGCGCGACCGTTATCGCGATCTTAAGACGAAGAATCCACCATTCGCGTACCGGTAGTAGGGTGGTGGGAGAAGGCTGATGGTCCGTCTGGCCGCGTGGATTTCCCGCGCATTCGTTGCGATATGTGTCGGAATAGCCGTCGCGTCCGCGGCGAACGCAGCTGCGCCGGCGTCGAAGCCTGCCGGCAAGCCCACCCAGAAACCGGCGGAAAAAATTGTCTACGCCCATCCCGCGCTATGGACGGTGCACGGACCCCAAGCGACCGTCTATCTGCTCGGCTCCATCCACGTGCTGCCGAAGAACGTGCAATGGCGCACGCCGGCGATCGATGCGGCGTTCAATTCCGCCGACGTCTTCGTGTTCGAAATCCCGATGAACGAGGCGCAGCAGAAGGCGCAGATCACGGACTTCATCCGCCAGAACGGATTGCTGCCGCCGGGCATGGCGCTGCCCTCGCTGCTGACGGCCGACATTCGCAAGGATTACACGCAAGCGCTCGCGATGACGCATGTGCAGCCCGAACTCCTGACTCCGATGCGGCCGTGGCTTGCCGCACTGACGCTGGAATCCGGCATCAACAACAATGAGCACATGAGCACCGATGCCGGCGTCGACCGCACCGTCTATGGGCTGGCACAGAAGAAGACCGGCGTGACGTTCCGCGCATTCGAGACACCCGAGCAGCAGCTGAAGCTGCTGATGCCGGAGGACCAGTCGCTCGAAGTGCAGGAATTCGATGCGAACCTCAAGGAAATGCTGAGCGAGCGCGCCCAGGTTCACGAGCTGCTCAGTTACTGGGAGCACGGCGACGTGCAAAAGCTCAATGCCTTGATGCACACCGGCTTCCACAACGATCCCCGCGCCGAAAAAGCGCTGTTCGAGAATCGCAATCGCGCCTGGATCGTGCAGCTCAAGAAGATGCTGGCGGAGAACCACACCTTCTTCGTGACGGTGGGCGCCGGCCATCTCGCCGGACCGAAGGGCGTGCCCGCCCTCCTGCGCCACGAAGGCTACAAGGTCGACGGCCCGTAATCCGGGCAAAGCCGCTTGCCCGCAGTGTCCTAATTTGAATCGATCTGATCGACGGCGCGCCTTATGTCGTCGGCCAATTCCAGTCGAAGCCTCTCTTGCTCCTCTGGAGGCCGTGCCGCGAAATATTGCCTTACATCTGTAATGCCATGGCGATGCGCCCACTCGCGGTAGGCACGCTCCATGGCATCGCTTACTAGGCGCTCACGGCTCACTTCGCCTTCGCCTCCGCCACTATCGCCGCCCCGTACAGCCTCGCGTGTGCTGGTGAGGAATTCAAACCGGCCGCTACCCGCACCCGTGATGGCTTGACCCCTTCGAGATTTGTTCCTATAATGTTCTTTCGTTTGGTTCGGGCTGGCATCGCCTTCCCTGTCGGGGGGACGCTCACGACGTCGCGCGATACCCCGAAAACAATTCATAGGGGTGGGCCGTCTAGATCCTGTGAGAACGGTGCCGATACCCCGAAAACAATTCATAGGAGGTCGCGTACGAGATGTGGTGGATCGGTCCGGCGAGAGTCGAAAAGCGAGGTTCAATTCCGACATAAACTTGCGCCAGCGACTGCCCAAATAAAGACATTCAAATTCCTTTATATGCTTGTTGCAGGAGGCCTCGCGGGCTGCTACATCCCCCTGCCCCTCAAAGGAAATCGCCCGTGACCGCCCACGACTACGCCGTGAAGGACATCAATCTGGCCGATTGGGGCCGCAAGGAAATCGACATGGCCGAGACCGAGATGCCCGGTCTCATGGCGACGCGCGAGGAATACGGTTCGAAGCAGCCGCTGAAGGGCGCCCGCATCGCCGGATCGCTCCACATGACGATCCAGACCGCGGTGCTGATCGAAACCTTGACGGCACTGGGCGCGGAAGTGCGCTGGGCCTCGTGCAACATCTACTCGACGCAGGATCACGCATCCGCGGCGATCGCGGCGGGCGGCACGCCGGTGTTCGCCATCAAGGGCGAGAGCCTCGAGGATTACTGGGAATACACCCACCGCATCTTCGAATGGGCCGATGGCGGCACGCCCAACATGATCCTCGGCGACGGCGGCGACGCCACCTTGCTCGTGCATCTCGGACTGCGCGCCGAGAAGGGCGACACGAAATTCCTCGAAGAGCCGGGCAATGAGGAAGAGGAAGTGCTGTTCGCGGCCATCAAGCGCCGGCTCAAGCACAAGCATGGCT
>DATIYG010000395.1:0-4844 GCA_035517755.1 Rhizomicrobium sp.
CGATCAGACTCCAGGCCAGAGCGGACCGCCCGGCGGCGGATACCCGTAACCCGCGATCGTTTGCTGCAAACGAAAAGGGCGCGGATTGCTCCGCGCCCTTCGTCTTTTCTGGCTGTCGAAGATCAGAGACCGTGCGCCAAGGTGGCGAGCAACAGCAGCGCCACGATGTTGGTGATCTTGATCATCGGGTTCACGGCCGGACCGGCGGTGTCCTTGTAGGGATCGCCGACCGTGTCGCCGGTCACCGCGGCCTTGTGGGCGTCGGAGCCCTTGCCGCCGTAGTGGCCGTCCTCGATGTACTTCTTGGCGTTGTCCCACGCACCGCCGCCCGATGTCATCGAGATGGCGACGAACAGGCCGGTCACGATCACGCCGAGAAGCATTGCGCCGAGCGCGTTGAACGCTTCGACCTTGCCGGCGATCGCATTCACAACGAAGTACAGCACGATCGGCGACAGCACCGGCAGCAGCGAGGGGACAATCATCTCGCGGATGGCCGCCTTGGTCAGCAGGTCGACGGCACGCGCGTAGTCCGGCTTCTGCGTGCCCTGCATGATGCCGGGCATTTCCTTGAACTGCCGGCGCACCTCTTCCACGACCGCGCCCGCCGCGCGGCCTACCGCCGTCATGGCGATGCCGCCGAACAGATACGGCAGCAATCCGCCAATGAAGAGGCCGACGACGACCCACGGATTTGCCAGCGAGAAGCTCGGCTCCGTGAGGCCGGAGAAGTAGTGATACGTGTCGGAGTGCGCGATGAAGTAGCGCAGGTCCGACGTGTAGGCGGCGAACAGCACCAGCGCGCCAAGGCCGGCGGAACCGATGGCGTAACCCTTCGTCACCGCTTTCGTGGTGTTGCCGACAGCGTCGAGCGCGTCCGTCGTCTTGCGCACGTCGCCTTCAAGGCCGCTCATCTCGGCGATGCCGCCAGCGTTGTCCGTCACCGGACCGAACGCGTCGAGCGCCACGATCATGCCGGCCAGCGACAGCATGGTGGACACCGCAATGGCGATGCCGAACAGGCCCGCTTCCAGATAGGTCGCGATGATGCCGACGCAGATCACCAGCGCGGGCATCGCCGTCGATTCCATCGAGATGGCGAGGCCCTGGATGACGTTGGTGCCGTGGCCGGTGACCGACGCTTTCGCGATCACGTTGACCGGGCGGCGGCCCGTGCCGGTGTAGTACTCGGTGATCCAGACGATGAGGCCGGTAACGACCAATCCGATCACGCCGCAGATGAAGAGGCTCATGCCGGTGAAGGTCTGGCCGCTTTCAGTGCTGAGCGTGGTGTCGAGGCCGATAATGTAGTTCGTCAATGGATAGAGTCCGATGAGCGACAGCACGCCGGTGCCGATCACGCCCTTGTACAGCGCGCCCATGATGTTGTTCGACTTGCCAAGGCGGACGAAGAACGTGCCGATGATCGACGTGATAATGCACATACCGGCAATCGCCAGCGGATAAAGCATCAGCTGTGAGCGCGTGTCGCCCGTGAAGTAGATGGAGGCGAGCACCATCGTGGCGACAGTCGTCACCGCGAAGGTTTCGAACAGATCGGCCGCCATGCCGGCACAGTCGCCGACATTGTCGCCTACGTTGTCGGCGATGGTCGCCGGGTTGCGTGGATCGTCCTCCGGAATTCCGGCTTCGACCTTGCCGACCATGTCGCCGCCGACATCGGCGCCCTTGGTGAAGATGCCACCGCCGAGACGGGCGAAGATCGAAATCAGCGATGCGCCGAAGCCAAGCGCCACAAGGGCATTGGTGATGATGCGGCCTTGCGTTTCATCATTGATGTCGAGGCCGAGGCCATAGCGCAGGAAGCTGTAGTAGCCGGCAACCGCGAGGAGGCCGAGGCCGACGACCAGCATGCCGGTCACGGCGCCGGAGCGGAACGCAACCGACAGGCCGGCGGCCAGGCCCGAGCGCGCCGCTTCTGCCGTGCGCACATTGGCGCGCACCGACACGTTCATGCCGATGTAGCCGGCAGCGCCCGAGAACGCCGCGCCGATCAGGTAGCCGACGGCCACCTGCCAGCCGAAGATCACGAAGGCGAGGATGAAGATGACAACACCGGCGAGTGCGATGGTCATGTATTGCCGGTTGAGATAGGCGGCCGCACCTTCCTGGATCGCGGCTGCGATTTCCTGCATGCGGGCAGTGCCTGCGCTCATCTTGAGCACGGAGCCGACCGTCACCCCACCATAAAGCAGCGCAAGAACGCCGCAGATCAGCACCAAAATAAGCTCCAAGCTCATCGCGTATTTCCTCGACTTCGATTTGTGCGGATTTCTGGCGCCAGAACGCAGCGCCGCCCCAGCCCTTGTGCCATTGCCGCAGGCGGCCACAAGGGCGGCGGAACATGCCAAAAGCAGTCCCGCGACGCAACGCCGGAAATTGGGGAATTTTGCCTCAGCCGCCGCCGGTTAGGACCCGGGGCGGACCTCGGCGATCTGGATCTGGACGATCTGTACGCTGACGGCCTTTCCGGCGCCCAGGATGCGCTGCGCATCCTTCAGCAGCCGGGCGGCGACTGCTGCCGAATCGATCTTTCTGGGATCGTCCGGCGATCCGATCATGGCGGCATTCACGTCGCGGACGAAAGCATCCTGGATGAAGGGTATCTTGTCGCGGATGTCGATGACGGCCGACGGCGAAGAGGCGATGACCTTCGGCGTGATGTAGGCGTAGGCCACGAGGTCTTCACCCGAAAAGAGGGGCGCGATCAGATAGGGCATCTCGACGCTGGTGCCCGGCTCGGGCGCCTTGGCCGCACCGGCCCATGCCGGCGAGACCATCGCCAGTCCGGCGAAGAAGCCGAGAAGAATTCGAATGCGCATCCGGCCAGTCTGGCAGAGGCGGCCTAATGCTTCGTTAGACCGCTAGAAGTGGGTGAAGCCCTTGCGCGGCAAGTGGATTTCCTTGCCGTCCGAACCAAGCAGCGCAACCCCCTCGCCTGCCTCGACCCGCCCGATCTCGGTGATGGCGATGGAAGTCGCGGCCGCAAGATCGCGGATCGCCGCTCGCCCTTCGATGGGCGCGGTAAAGGCGATTTCGTAGTCGTCGCCGGCGACCGCAGCCCTTTGAGCGGTCTCCGCGCCGAAAAGTGCCCGGAGTGCTGTGGATGTCGGGATGCGACCCGCGTCCACCGTGATGCGAACGCCAGACCTCTCCGCAATGTGGCCAAGATCGGCGAGCAGTCCGTCCGACACATCGATGGAGGCTGACGCGATGTCGCGCAGGCGCGGACCGATGTCGACACGCGGTTGGGGAACGCGATAGCGACCAACCAGATGGTCGCGATGTTCGGGTGCAAGGTTGGCGCCCTCGCCTTTCAGAATGGCAAGTCCGCCGGCCGCATCGCCGACGGTGCCGGTGACGAACACGATGTCGCCCGGCTTTGCCTTCGAGCGGCGCAGCATCGTTCCTTTGGGAAGATGTCCGAAAGCGCTGATGGCGATGGAGATCGGACCGGGCGTTGCTGTGGTGTCACCGCCCAGGAGCGAAATCCCGAATTCGGCTTGATCTTCGTGCAATCCGCGCGCGAACGCCCGCAGCCAATCCATCGTGACGCATGGCGGAATCGAAAGCGCGAGCAGATAGCCAAGCGGCGCGGCGCCCTTCGCCGCCAGATCCGACAGATTCACGCGCAGCGCTTTCTTCGCGACGGTGTCGGGCGGATCATCGGTGAGAAAATGCACGCCTTCGACGATGGCATCCGTCTTGAGGACGAGTTCGTGACCTTCGGGCGGCGCGGTGACCGCGGCATCGTCCGTCAATCCGAACGCACCAGGTGCGGTCGCCAGCGGCGCGAACAGTTCGGCGATCAGCGCGAACTCGCCAGGCCGGTCAGAACTGGAGCTGGTCATGGGGTGGCGCGCCGCCGAATTCGCCGGCGCGTTTCTCCCGCGCCACGCGGTCGAGCAGCGCGTTGACGAACGCCGGTTCCTCGCCTTCGAAGAAGGCATGCGCGACGTTCAGATACTCATCGATCACCGCCTTGGCCGGCACATCGGGGCAATCGATCAGCTCGTAGATCGCCGTGCGCAGGATGGCGCGCAGGATGGAATCGATGCGCTGGATCTTCCAGTCTTCGGAGAGTCCGTTTGCCAGCGCGCGGTCGATCTCGACCTGCCGCTTCGGCACGCCGTGAACCAGCACGGCAAAGAACTCGGCATCCGGCTCACCCAGCGGCTTGGCGGCCTTCTCGCGAAAGCGGTGCTGGCAGAATTCGTCGATGACGCTTTCGGCATCCGTGCCGGTCAACTCCATCTGGTAGAGCGCCTGCACGGCGGCAAGCCGCGCCGCGCTCCTGGACGCATTGGGACGTTCGATTTTCTTCGCGGCATTCACCGGATCTGGCCCATCTTCGCCCGCACATTGACGAGCGCGAGGCAGGCGCGAGCCGCATCGCCGCCCTTGTCGAGCTGGTCGCGGGTGGCGCGCGCAATGGCCTGCTGTTCGTTGTCCACGGTCAGGATTCCGTTTCCGATGCAAAGACCGTGGTGCAGCGCGAGTTCCATAAGCCCACGGGCACTCTCGCCGGCCACGATCTCGAAATGATAGGTTTCGCCGCGGATGACGCAGCCGAGCGCGACATAACCGTCGTACATGTTGCCTTCGCCCTCGCCTGCGCGCGACGCAAAGGCGATGGCCGCGGGAATTTCCAGCGCGCCCGGAACCGTGATGCGTTCGAAGCGCGCCCCGGCCGCATCCAGCACAGCGGTGGCGCCGTCCAGCAGCGCATCGGAGATGTGTTCGTAGAATCGGCCTTCGACGATCAGGATGTTGGGAGAGATCACGCCTTCGACTCCTTGCGCGTACCCTTGATCGGCCGCGTG
>DATIYG010000396.1:0-2852 GCA_035517755.1 Rhizomicrobium sp.
GCGCTCAACAGTGTTGTGCAACCGATCTTCTTCATCCAGACGCCCAAGGAAGTGATCACGATCGGCCAGGGCGATCAGACCGTGCGCCATATCTACATGGACGTTCCTCATTCGGACAATCCGAAACCGTCCTGGTACGGAGAATCGGTCGGACATTATGATGGTGAGTGGCTGGTGGTCGATACGATCGCTCAGGACACACGGACCTTTGTCGACAATTTCCGCACGCCACACAGCGACAAACTTCATGTCGTGGAGCGTTATCACCTCATCAACGGGGGCAACACCTTAGAGGCGGAAGTCACCATCGAAGATCCGGCATCCTTTATTGAGCCAGTTCACGTCCAGATGCGTTCGCGCAAAGCGCAGGCGCCGGGAGGCATCGCCGAATCGCGCTGCGCTGATGGGGAAAGCGTCAATCCCTTCGGCCAGAAAGAAGAGCCAATACCGGTGGCGAGCAAGCCGGACTTCTGAACCGGCCATCCCGAGCCCGAATGGGCGAGGCTCGGGCCGAGGCGCTTTTGCGTCTGCATTTCCGCCATGTCATTCACGCTTGTGGCGGGAACCTCGGTCCGCCCTCAGATTAGCTGTGTCGACAACAAGCACGACGCCTGACCCAAGTTCCGTACTTTCAAAAGCAGCATCGTTCAATATCAATGGCTTACAGGCCATTTTAAGTTTTAGGCACCAGTTTCTTGGGTCTTGATCAGGGGGCGGGTGGCACCTCCTGGAAGACCGGTGGCAAGGTAATGGCGAGGGCGCGGCAGACCGGATCGACGGTGGGGCCGGGTGCGGTTCGCAGCAGCGCGCGCTTGCGTCCTGTTCAACTTCGATCTCGCTCAATTCGGCAAGGTCATCGAGGATACGTTGCCATTCGAGGCGCTTGGTCTTGTGCGCGGCGAGACGATCCATCAACTCCTTGCGCAGCAAGAGCGCGAGGAATGTGCAGAACACGTGACCGCGGATTCCGGCATCGGTTTTGTGGAAGATGGGCCGCGTCGCATCAGTGCCTTTGCCGTCTTGAAAGCGTCTTCTACGGCCAGCAGATTGCGATAGCGCAGCACGACCTGTAGCGCGGAGAGCTTAGTGTTGGTGCGCAATACGAAGATCCCATCGAAGCGGGCGTCGGCTTCGATCTTGGCGCGATCGATCGCGAAGCGGTCGCCCGCCCGTGGTCTTCACGAAACGGCGGAATCCCTTGTTGGCAATTAGCGCTTTGTCGCCTTGCGCCAGCTTGCGCTCCAGGCCCGCGATCAGCTCGGCGCGCACGGCGGCATCTTTCGTGGCCTCCTCTTCATTGCGGCACACTACGTAGCGCCGTCCGGCGATCGTTACTTCCTTGACTGCGAGTTGGGTCTCGCTGCCGCGGGATCGTCAGTGGCACGGCGATGCCGTTATCTCGCATCAGCTGTTCGCGCACCTCACTTGTCGAGCGCTCGCGCGCGCCCAGGATGTACTCGACCTTCTCCGCCTCCAGCGCGGCTATCGTCTCTGCCGATATCATGCCGCGGTCGGCGACGATGCAAGCGCGCGCGATGCTGAAGCGTTCGCGCAGGCGCCGTACCACCGGCACCAATTGCGTCACATCGGCGGTGTTGCCGGGCAGCAGGAAGGAAGCGATAGGCCGGTCCTCGCCGTCGAGCACGATGCCGAGCACGACCTGTTTCAAGTGCCCGCGGTAATCCTTGGAATGGCCGCGCTGCCCCAGTGTCTCGCCGCCGGCACCTTCGAACCACAGGGACGTAGTATCGAAGAACGCGACCGAGACCTCGCCGAACAGCGGCTGGCGATGACGGTATAGCGCCTTCTTCCACCGCCTGGGCCGTGCTGCGGCCAGTCGCCTCTACTTCGCCGAGCCAGGCCATCGCCTTGTAGGCGTGGTCGAGGTCGAGCCCTCGGCGCCGGGGATGCGGAGCGTATGGCGCCTTTCGCTAGCGTGGCGGTCCGAGCCCGAGACCATCAATCGGTGCAGCACGGTGAGATAAACCGCCCGTTCGACGTCGAAGCCGAAGCGGCGATCGCCCAGTAGGCTGCTGAGTACGTCGCGGCAGCCGGTCTCGGCCCACAGTCGGCCAAACACCAGGTCGGGGCCGATGCAAACGCGACGGAGCTCAGGCAGTTCGCCGCGATAGAAGATCGACAGCACGATCGAGCGGCGCGAATGACGAGCCGCTGAGGCGATCAATCCATCGAGCATACCGGAGGCCGCGATCTCGTCCTTGCGCCCGAGCGCCTTCACCAAGCGCTGGACATGCCGGCCGCCCTCGCGGGCGTTCTCCACCACATACAGGTGCTCCACGACTTTGCGCAGTGCGCGGCGTCCCGATGACGACAATTCCGGCCATAGCCTGTAGCGCTCTTCCGACCGTCATCGTTGGTGCATCGGTCAAGAACGCACGCAACATTGTTTCAGGTGCATTCCGCAGAAGCATCTCAACAGCGGTGTCGACCAGCGCCAAAGGGAAGGCGCCACTGGCGCCTCAGCGTGACATCTTCCTAATCGAAATCTCGGCCGTCCCCATCTTGCCACGGCCCGACGAGTGCGCCCGCTTTGCCGTAGACCGGATCGTCGTCCACTGGGGGAACCCGGACGATCGATGCTCTTGCCTGGTTGAGATCAACCTCGCCGGGCTTTGGTTCGTCGTACCGTCCCCCAGTTGGATAAGCGCCGACCACTAAGAGATCTTTGTCCGCCGAAAGGCGCCGGTGTCCGGTCCCGGCGGGCAAAATGACGGCATCACCGGCGCTGAGTTCAAGGTTTCTCCCACTCGCGCCACCAAACTCCGCACGCAGGCAGCCCCGCGCGATGCCGAGCGCCTCATGCGTCCCCGTATAAAAGTGGAGAAAATTGC
>DATIYG010000397.1:0-22873 GCA_035517755.1 Rhizomicrobium sp.
CTCATCGGGAAGGCGAACGCGGCCTTCGTCATCGAACGACAGCAGCGTCGACTGGCCGGCATAGGTGGCGAGGACGAGATAGTCGCGGCTGCCCGGCATCAAACCTTTGAGCTGGTCGGCCACGCGCTCCAGCATGTCGCGCCCGAAGCCGGTGAGCGCGCGGTGGCCCACGGACCTCGCGCAGTAGAATCCTTCGATCGATTGGGCGGCGAGCGCCTGCCGATAGGGCGCGGGAACGCTCACCCGGCCTTTCGCGTCGAGTTTGTTGGAGAATTTCGAGGTGAACGGCTGCACCGGACTGCCCCATCACCCCGGCGGAACTTCGGCCGCTGGGCCCCGAGACCATGGGCCAAAGGGGATCCATTCCCCTCCTCACATGGGTTTTGATGGGATAACATGGGCCAGCTTGGGCCGCAACCGGAAAAATGTAATGGGATGAGGAACTTGATTCTAGAAGTTGATGTGTCCTCTCTAGCCCTTGTGATTCCTGAAACGAACCGGCAACAGGGTAACTCTGCGTTTGGATTGGTAAAGGAAGTGTAAATGGCGATCTCGCGTTGGTGCAGGTGGTGCGCGCGAGTTTTGCCGCTCTCGCCTCGGCCTCGCGCAGCGCGATCTGTGCCTTGGCGAGGGCGATGAGGAATTTCATGCGGTGGATGAGCTCACGCACCTCGGCCTTGGCCGCCCGCATCTCCTTTGTGTAGCGGCCGTGCTTGACCGCGTTGCGGCTGCCAGCCGGCGCACCGCAACGCCAGTTCGGCTTTTTTCCAGGGATTCCCTGATGTGTTGTTTTCAAAAATTCGCAAGGGGGGCCCCCTGTGTCCGGTATGTCCGACCGCGGTCTTCGCGCTTGGGTGCGAGGCCGGTTCGTCCCGCTTCCCTTTGCCGATGCGTCTGCGCTCGCGCGGACATGCGCCTTGTTCCGGTTCGATTGTGGATTTGCAGGCCCATTCTACCCCCGGTTTCGCGGGTGGTAGCTAGAATTACCTATGATTTTCGCAAGCGGCTGAAAGGTCGACGGGAAACGCAGTTGTCGGGGCGATGGATGCGGTGAATTGAAAGCCGGATGGACGGCAAATTGCTGTTTGTTGATTGGCATCAAGGACAGTGACGGCTCACGATGGCAGCGTCGCTCGGTTGATGCCGTCGGGGCCGCCGATGAACAAAGTGCTGTTGGAACGCGCGCAGCTTTACCGCTCGCGAGCCGAAGCCGCGAAGACGCCGGATGCGCGCCTGCGCTGGAGTCAAATGGCCGAATACCTCGAGCGGCTAATGGCCGAGTCCTCGCCCTGCCCGCCGCACGATTTTTCTGTCGCCGTCGATGGCGAGGTGAAGTGCGCGCATTGCGGCACGATAGAGCGCGACTGGAACGCGCACGCGCAGGCCGAGGCGGACGCGCTGAGCGAGACGACGGACGGTCTCGCGGACCAGACCTAGCGGCGATCAGTTTCGGGCGGCGGCAGGATCATGCCTTCGTAGAGATCAAAGATCGGGTAAGCGCCATCCGGATCGCCGATGCGATAGGCTGTGAGGACGCGATCCAGTCTTTGCGGCTTCAAACTGCCGACCCGTATTCCAGCCGGCCGAGAATGGCGCGCACCAGATCGGCGCCGATCACAACCTTTGTGTAATATATCATCCACTATTGAGACGGAATTTCACAACAATTCCAACAGGAGTCATGACGGGCGCAACAAACTATCTGCCTCCAAAATGACGAAGTTTTCAGCCCAAAACATTGGGTTAAGTGGTTGGATGGTAGGGTGCTTGCCGCGAGGAAGACGGTGTGCTCAAACCCCGGCCAATTGTGGACAGATTGAACGAAAATGCGGCTTGATCAGCTCGTCCTCGACCGCGGACTGGTCGCCCCCGAAACCTTTGCGCGCGCCCGGCTCGTGCAGGAGGAGACGGGTGAGCGGCTGGATGCTGTGCTCACCCGGCTGGGGCTGGTGGCCGAGCAGACGCTTGCCAACACCATCGCCGAGGCGACGGGCCTGCCCGTGGCGACCGCCGAGGACTTTCCCGCCGAAGCGGTGACGGACGATTCCATCTCGCCGCGCTTCCTGCGCGACGTGAAGGCCGTGCCGCTTTCGCTGACCGACAGCGAGATGAAGGTCGCGCTGATCGACCCGCTCGATCCCTATCCCATCCAGGCGCTCCGCTTTGCGTCGGCCCGCACAGTGACGCCCGTTGTGGCGCGCATCAGCGATGTGGAATCCGCACTCGACCGGCTCTACGGCGCCGTCGGCGACGGCAGCGAGGACGGCGAAGGCTCCGCCGACGAAGCCGATGTCGAACGGCTGAAGGATCTGGCAAGCGACGCGCCGGTGGTGCGCACCGTCAACAGCCTGATCAGCCGCGCCTCCGAACAGCGCGCCTCCGACATCCACATCGAACCCGGCGACGACGGCGTGAAGGTGCGTTTCCGCGTCGACGGCGCGCTCAAGGAAGTGGAGACGCTGCCGCCGCATCTGAAGTCTGCCCTGGTCTCGCGCATCAAGGTGATGAGCGGGCTCGACATCGCCGAACGCCGCCTGCCGCAGGACGGACGCCTGCGGATCGCCGTGCGCGGACACGAGATCGATCTGCGCGTCGCCACCTCGCCCACCATCCATGGCGAGACAGTCGTTCTTCGTATTCTCGACCGTTCGCAGCTGTCGCTCGATTTCGCCACGCTCGGCTTCGATGGCAAGGGGCTCGAACAATACCTCCAGGCCATCCGTCAGCCGCACGGCATCGTGCTGGTGACGGGCCCGACCGGAAGCGGCAAGACCACGACGCTCTATGCCTCGCTCGCCGTGCTCAACCGCCCGGACCGCAAGATCCTCACCATCGAAGACCCGATCGAATATCGCCTGGGCGGAATCAACCAGACACAGGTGAAGCCGCAGATCGGGCTTACCTTCGCGCAGGCCTTGCGCTCGTTCCTGCGCCAGGATCCAGACATCATGATGGTGGGCGAAATCCGCGATCTGGAAACGGCGGAAGTCGCCGTGCAGGCGGCGCTCACCGGCCACACGATCCTCTCCACGCTTCACACCAACGATGCAGCAAGCACGATCACGCGCCTGCTCGACATGGGCGTGGAGCCGTTCCTCATCACGTCAACCCTGAACGCCGTGCTGGCGCAGCGGCTGGTGCGCCGCCTCTGTCCACATTGCCGGCAGGAGTATGTGCCGCCGCCGGAAGCGCTGCAGAAATTGTCCATCGAGGGCAAGGTCGATCACATCGACCGGCTGTATCATCCGAAGGGATGCCCTGCCTGCGACGGGACCGGCTTCCGTGGCCGGCTTTGCGTCACGGAACTGTTGCCGATGAACGATGAGATCGCCCGCCTCGTGCTTTCCCGCGCCGAAGCACGCGAGATCCAGAAGGTGGCGGTTGCAAACGGCATGACGACGATGTTCGGCGACGGCCTCATCAAGGCGCAAGCCGGCTTGACGACTGTGGAAGAAGTCTTGCGCGCAACGCGGGAGGTCTGAGCCGATGGCGACCTTCCGATATCGTGCAGCGACAGCATCGGGCCAACTCAAGACCGGTGTGCTGGAAAGCACGTCACGCTCCGATGCGCTCGATCGCATCAAGCGGCTCGGACTCATGCCCATCGAGGCGGTGGAGACGACACAGCGCGGCGGCGGCGTGGTGCGGACCAATTCCGGCCTCCGCCAGGGCATCATCAACGGGCTCGGCGAATTGTCGGTGCTGCTGAACGCCGGACTGTCGCTCGATCGCGCGCTGGCCGTGTGCGTCGAGAACATGCAGAAGCCGGCGCTGAAATCCGTCTTCGAGAAGATGCGCGACCGCGTGCGCTCCGGAAATTCGCTGTCGCGCGCCATGGCGGAATCGGGCGGGGCCTTTCCGCCGATGGCCTCGGCGATGGCCGAAGCGGGCGAAGCGAGCGGCAAGCTCGACGAATCCATCTCGCGGCTGGCCGAAGCGCTCGACCGCGCCGAAGCCCTGCGCCAGACGGTCGTCTCCGCGCTCGTCTATCCGGCGATGCTGGTCGTCATCGCGATCGGCGTGATCCTCGTGATGCTGCTGTTCGTCGTGCCGCAATTCGAGGATCTGTTCAGCGACGCGGGCAGCAAGCTTCCGTTCATGACGCAGCTGCTCATCGATGCCAGCCACGCGCTCAAGAGCTACGGATTGATCGCCGTGCTCGTGCTGGTCGTTTGCGTCATCGCGGGCGCGCGGTGGGTCCGCCAGCCCAATGTCCGAAGCGAACTCGACAGGCGCATTCTAAGAGCGCCGATGGTCGGCAACATCATTCGCGATGCAGAGACAGCGCGCTTCGCCCGGACGCTCGGCAGCCTGATCGATGGCGGCGTTGCACTGCCGACCGCGCTCTCGATTTCGCGCAAATCGCTGATCAACGCCCATATGGCTTCTGCCATCGACAAAGTGTCGCGCGGACTGAAGCAAGGCGGCGGTCTTACCGGCCCGCTGGCCGCGACGAAGCTGTTTCCCCCCATGGCGATGAGCTTTCTGCGCACCGGCGAAGAGACGGCCCAACTCGGCCGCATGCTCACGCGCCTTGCCGATGTGCTCGATCGCGAGGTGCGCCAGTCGATCCAGCGTGTCATCACCATACTGACACCGGCCATCACCATCTTCATGGCGGTGATGGTCGGCGGAATGATTGCTTCCATCATGACTGCAATTTTGGGCTTCAACGATCAGGTGCTTGGACCATGATGATGAAACGTCTCTTCCGGCCGCGCCGAGAGGCCGGCTTCACGCTCCTCGAATTGCTGGTGGTGCTGGCGATCCTCGGCCTGCTGGCGGCCATCGTGGCGCCGCAGGTGATCAAGTTTCTCGGCCAATCGCGCACCAAAACGGCGCAGGTCCAGATTCAAAACATCATGTCGGCGCTGGAACTGTACCGCCTCGATGTCGGCCACTATCCGACGCCGCAAGAGGGATTGCCGGCGCTGGTCACCGCGCCACAGAACGAAGTCGGCTGGAACGGTCCCTATCTCAAGAAGGACAGCGGGCTGAAGGATCCGTGGGGACAGCCCTATCTCTACAAGAATCCCGGACAGCACGGCGAAGTCGACGTCTTCAGCTACGGATCGGATCAGCAGCCCGGTGGGACCGGCGAGGCGCAGGATGTCGGGAGCTGGTGACCGATCGTCAGGTTTCACGCTGCTCGAGGCGCTCGTCGTCATCGCGGTGATGGCGCTTGTCGCCGCCATCATCGTGCCCAACGTCCTGCAATCGCTTGCACTCCTGTCGCTGCGCGAGAACGTCCGCATCGTGCAGGCGGATCTGCGGGTGGCACACGCAACCGCGATGCGCACCGGCGCGAAGGTCACCGTCACCGAACGCGCCGACGGCCACGGCTATGACTGGATCGGCGGCACGCGGCAATTGCCGACGGACATCACGCTCAGCATGTCGAACCCGGTCATCTTCATGGCGGACGGTTCGGTGACACCTGCAGCCATTTCCCTGTCGGAGCGCGGAAGGCGAATCCCGATTTCGCTCGATGTGGCGACCGGCGCCGTGACGGTGAGCGGATCATGAAGCGGGCGCGGCAATCCGGATCGGCGGTGATCGAGGCGGTGATCGGGGCGGCGATCGTTTCGATGGCACTCGCCACAATGCTGCAGTCGGTTGTTGACACGGCCTCGCGCAACCGCCTGGCAGAAGACAAGCGCATGGCTTCGCTCGTCGCGCAATCGGAGCTTGCGACGGTTGGGTCGCTGGTGCCGGTCGAGCCGGGCGTGACGTCCGGCATCGTCGCGGGATATCGCTGGCACATCCAGATCGAGCCGTTCAACGGGAATGTCCCGCAGACAACCGCCGGCCAGCCAATGAGCGTGACGGTGATCGTGGACAACGCGACGGGCCGCCAGCTGGCATCCCTCCACACCGTCGCTCTGGGGCCAAACTCATGATGCGCGAGAAGAACGGATACGCGCTTATCGAGATGCTGGTCAGTCTCGCCATCATCGGGCTCATCAGCGTCATGATGGTCGCAGGCCTCGGCACCACCCGGCGCGTGTGGCAGCACATGGATGCGGCCAACGCGGTCAGCGACCAGGTGGCCGGCGCGCAAATCCTGCTGCGCAACCAGCTCGAGCGCGTCATCCCGGCGACGCGCTTTGACAGCATCCCCTCCTACGCGGATTTCACCGGCAAGGCGGATTCGATCAATTTCCTGGCGCCGCCGCGCGATGCCGAAGCGCCGACGACGCCGCAACGCTATCTTTTGAGCCTCACGAATGGTGGTGATCTTGTGCTGTCGTTCCTGCCCGACATCGCACTCGATCGCGCCACGCCCCGCTCATTGGTGCTTTTGCATAATGTGCAGGGACTTGATATTGCCTATTACGGTTACGTTCCTCCTCCCGACAATCGCATCGGCTGGCAATTCGACTGGGAGAAGAGACCGGCGCCACCCAAGCTGATCCGCATCCGCGTGCAGTTTCCGCCACAGGATGCGCGGGTGTGGCCCGACCTGTTAATCAAGCCTTACACGACGGTGGACACAATGTGCGTGCTCATCGTCAGAACTGGCAAGTGCCGAGGACGCGCGTGAACGTCAAGGACATCCTGAACGCCGATCACGAGGCGCTGATCCAGTGGGCCACACATGGCTTCCGCTGGTGGGTTGGCGAGCTGCTCGAGATGGTGCCGCCGGAATGGCGCGAGCGCTTCCTTCAGCGCAAGACGGTGGTGGCCGAAATGCGCGGCGATCAGCTGACCTATCGCGACGAGCGCAGCGGCCAGGTTCTCGGCGTGAAACCGCGCGGCAGCATCAGGGTGCTCATGCCGAACGACACGGTACTGACCCGCGAGGTCGATCTGCCGGTGCTGCCGGTGAGCGACGTGAAGCGGCTGCTGGCGCTCGACATCGACCGGCTTACGCCGTTCCGCGCCGAAAATGTGCTGTTCGACGCCGAGATCGTGTCGCGCAATCCCGACAGCGGCCGTCAGACCGTGTTGCTCGGAGTCGTTCCCCGCGAGTCCGCCACGGTGGCGCTCGAACAGGCGCGCGGACTTGGCGTCGAGCCTGCCGCGCTGGGCGTGATGCCCGCACGCGGCTCTGCGCGCTCCAGCCTCGATTTCCTTCCAGCACTGCGCGATGCGACCGGCGGCAGCGCCGCGCGGCGTCGCGCCGCGTACTGGTGGGCTGCTGCGGCCGTGTTCCTTGCCTTCAATATCTTCTTCCTCAGCTACCGGGACTCCGCTGCGCTCGACCAATTGCGCAGCGCCGTGGAATCCCAGCAGACGCCGGTGACTGTCGCCCTGCGACTGCGCAACAAGGTCGAGAAGGAAGCAACGCATCGCCGCGATCTTATCCATCAGCAGGCCCTGGCCTCGCCACTCAAGGTGCTGGATGCCGTGACACGTGCGTTGCCGAACGGCGCGTGGGTGCAACGCTACGAATGGAACGGCAAGACGGTGCACATCCGCGGCTTCGCCAAGAACTCGCCCAATCTTCTCGCGCGCCTCGAATCTTCGACCGTCCTGCACAATGCGCGCGCGCTGACCACCGATCCGCATGCAGGCAGCGGCAACACCTACGTCCCCTTCGATCTCGCCGCCGATCGCCGCGTGGAGCGCGCCCGATGAGACCGCTCCAGCCCCGCGAACGGAAATTCATTGCGGTCGGGATCTTGATTGCGATCGTCGCCGTCGTGCTGTTCGGCATCGTGGTGCCGGTCTTTGGCGGGCTTGCGCTTCGCGCGGCCGAACGCAGCGAGCTGAAGGAAACCTATGTCCGCAACCAGCACGTGCTCGCGGGCATTCCTGTGTGGCGGGCGGAAGCGGAGCGTCAAAAGGATGACATGGGCGACTACGCCATCGTGGCGCCCACCGAAGCGCTGGCCGCCGAACAGCTCAAGTCGCGCATCACGCGGATGGCCAACGAGCAGGGCGCGACCGTGCAAAGTGTGACAGAAGTTCAGGGGGACGCACCCGAAGGATGGGTGAAGGTTCGCGCCGACCTGCAGCTCACCATGGCGCAATTGTACAAGAGCCTGACCAAGCTCGAAAGCGAGGCACCTTATGTCGTTGTTGGATACCTTTCGGTCGCGGCCGACCGGGCATCAAAAACGGGGCATATCGCCCCGATGGATGTCCGGGTGGAAATTACCGCGCCCGTTAGGCTCGGCCAGCCGGAATAGACCGGAGCTCTGGCCGGCGGCAGCGACCATCGTGCTGCTGCTGCTGGCGGGCTTACAATTGTCGTTGCCGTCCTCTTCGGTGAGCTTGCCGGGGACAGGTGCGGCGCGCGCGAAAGCTGCTGCTGCCGCTCCGGCCGATCAACCAACGCCGGAGGAAGCCGATTATTCCGCAATCCTCCAGGCGCCGATCTTCGCGATGGA
Organism: Rhizomicrobium sp.; assembly: GCA_035517755.1. GTDB lineage: Bacteria > Pseudomonadota > Alphaproteobacteria > Micropepsales > Micropepsaceae > Rhizomicrobium. The sequence goes on from DATIYG010000397.1 coordinate 8,337, forward strand.
TCGTGCGCCGGTGATCCTCGCCGCCCAGCCGTCCGGAAATCTGCAGGGCTATGACGTGATCGGCACGGCCATCGCCGGAACCACCGCGACCGCCCTCATTCGCGACACCACCGGCCGCACCGTCCGCATCAAGCCCGATGGAATCCTGCAGGGCTGGCGGCTTGTCTCCATCGAGCGCACGCAACTCACCTTCGATCGCGATGGCGAGAAGCGCACCTTGCCGGTGGAGGCCGCTCCACGCGCGGTTGTCGGCGGCGGCATGCAGAGCGCGGAAAACGGCAACGCAAACAGCGCCAAGAGCAGCAGCGACGACGACGACAGCAGCAACGACGACAGCGACAGCAACGACGACGACAATTGATGAGAGGTCATATGAAGGGGCTTTGGGCGTTCGCGATTTCGTCGGTGCTGCTGCTGTTCGCGGCAAGTGCTCCCGCGCAGCAGATTCCCGTGCACAAGCCGATGCCGTTGCATCCGCAGGCACAATCTCAGGCGCCATCCTCCAACGATGACGATCAGTCTTCCCCGGCGCCACCTTCGCCGTCCGCGGTCTACCCCGGAACGCGCCAGTTCACCGCGCCGCAGCCCGGATCGGCGGCGCTGAGCCCGACCACCAACGACGTCACGCTCAACTTCCCGAATGCCGATGTGCACGAGGTCGCCAAGGCCATTCTCGGCGACATCCTCGGCCTCAACTACGCGGTCGATCCGACGGTGCAAGGCAATGTGACGCTCGAGACCGCGCAGCCGGTCGCCAAGCGCGACGTGTTGCCGATCTTCGAAGAGTCGCTGCGCGCGGCAAAGATGGCACTTGTCAGGCAGGGCGACGTCTACACCGTCGTCGCGCTCGACAAGGCCAAGCGCCAGCCCCAGCTGCTGGGCGCAAGCCAGCCCGGTTACGGCAGCGAGGCGATCGCGCTGCGCTACGTCAATGCGGTCGAATTGAAGAAGCTGCTCGATCCGCTGGTTCCGGAGAATGCGATCGCCTCGGCCGACGCCTCACGCAACCTGTTGCTCGTCACGGGCACGGAGGGCCAGCGCAAGTCAATTCGTGACCTGGTCCGCCAGTTCGACGTCGACTGGATGCACGGCATGTCGTTTGCCCTGCTCGTCCCGACACGCACCGACATGCACGTGCTGATGCCCGAGCTCGACGCGATGGTGAACGCGCAGAATTCGCCGATCGCGGGTCTCGTGCGGCTGATCCCCATCGAACGGCTGAACGGTATTCTCGCGATCTCGCCGCAGCCGAAATATCTGTCCGCGCTCAAGAAGTGGATGACGATCCTCGACCGCGAAGGCGGCGAGAATGAGCGCAGGCTCTTCGTCTATCACGTGCAGAACGGACGCGCGTCCGACCTTGCGACCGTGCTGGTCGGGGCATTCGGCGGACAGCCCGCGCAAGGCAATCAGCCGACAACGCCTCCCAATCTTCAGGCCACCGGACAGGCGTCCCAGATCGGCGGCTTCCGTCCCGGCTTCGGCTTCAACAACAGCTCCAGTTCCACCAGCAGCTCATCGATGAGCCCGACCAGCACCGGCTATCAGCCCGGCGGCTTCCAGTCGAACCCCAGCACCGGCTTCGGCGGCAACTCGCAGTTCCAGAACAATGGGATGAACAACGGCACGGCTACCGGCGAGATGACCAACGGACAGCAGCCGGCGCCGATCGTGTCACAGACGTTGATGCTCCCGGGACAAGTGACGCCCATCAGCATCACCTCCGACGACGGCAACAACGCGCTCGTCTTCTATTCGACGCCGCGCCAGTACGGAATCATCCAAGATGCGCTGCATCAGCTTGACGTGCTGCCGCTTCAGGTACTGATCGAGGCGGCGATCACCGAAGTGACCCTGACCAACGAGCTTCAGTTCGGCGTGCAGTGGCGCTTCAGCGGCAGCGGCGGCACCGCGACGCTGTCGCAGGGTGCGAATGCCTTCCTCAATCCGACATTCCCGGGCTTCAACTATTTCATCGCCAACGGCTCCGGCAGTATCGCTGCAGCACTGAATGCCCTTTCGGACATCACCACGGTGAAGGTACTGTCGGCGCCGAAAGTACTCGTGCTCAACAACCACACCGCTGCGCTGCAGGTTGGCGACGAGGTTCCGATCCTGTCGGCGCAGGTGACGTCCACGCTGACGACGGATTCCACGATCACCAACCAGGTCGATTACCAGCCCACCGGCGTCATCCTCAGCGTAACGCCGCGCGTGAACGACAGCGGACTCGTGCTGCTCGATATCTCGCAGGAAGTGAGCGACGTGGCCACCACAACGACCTCTGGTATCAACTCGCCCACCATCAAGGACCGCAAGATCGCCAGCTCCATCGCGGTGAAAGACGGCCAGACGATCGCGCTTGGCGGCCTCATCCGCGACAATGATTCGGAGGAGAATAGCGGCGTTCCATTCCTCAACCAGATCCCGGGCCTGGGTCTCTTGTTCAACGACAAGAACAACAACCATGAGCGCACCGAGCTCCTCATCCTTCTGACGCCGCGTGTGGTGCGCAACGACGAGGACGTGAAGACAATCACCGACGAACTCACCGAGAAGATTCACGCGGCCGTGCCGCTTCCCCTGGCGCAGTTCAAGAAGAAATGACCCGCGGACGCGAACGCGGCTATGCCATGATCGCCGCGGTCGCGGGCATCGCGGCCTTCAGCTATGTCGCGTTTGAGGTGATCGCGGAAAATCGCGGCGTCATTTCCGGCGTGCAGGCGGAGAACGAGCGGGCCAGGCTTTCGGCCGCCTGCGATGCCGGCATGTCGATTGCGGTGGCGGGGCTGGCGGCGAAGGACAAGCGCCAGCAATGGCCGATCGATGGCGTCGGGCGCAATTTCACGTTCGACGATGTCGCCCTGACCATCACAGTCGAGGACGAGCGCGGCAAGATTCCGTTGAATGGAGTCAATGAGGACCAGGTTCGCGATCTCTTCCGCGACGCCGGTGCTTCCGGCATGCAGCTCAACACGATCGTAGACAGCTATGAGGACTGGATCGATCCCGACGACGATCGCAGGCCGAACGGTGCCGAAGGCATGGACTACGCTTCCCTTGGCGTGCATCCGCGCAATGGCGGCTTCCGATCGATCGGCGAACTGCGCCTCATCAAGGGCATGAACGACCAACTGTTTACCGCCGTCGCGCCGGCCGTGACCGTCTTCTTCGGGGAAAGCGGCGGCTTCAGTGAAGGCACGTCGCAGGTGCTGGCGCTGCAATCGCTCGAGGAATTGCCGGCGACCGCGCCGGAAGTCGTGGAGCGTCAGCGCGAGCTGTCCGGCCAGCAGCCTCCGAAGGAGACGTCCAATCCGCCCAGTCTGCTTGCGCGCACCTTGACTGTGCGCGTTGTTGCCCAGCGAGCGGGCGCTTCCGTGCAACGTTCCGCAATCGTCGAACTGACCGGCAATGCCGCCGACCCGGTCTGGATCCGTGCGCTCAACTGAGCGACTAAACGCCGAGCGGTCCGAACAGCCACACGATCCAGAAGGCAAAGCACAGCGGAACGCCGAAGGGGATCTGCTCGCCGAGGGCCGCACGCCCGCGCCGCACGACGGCGAGCCCGACCCACACGAACCCGGCTGCGCACGCGATCAGCACCATGGAGGGAAGAGCAGCCCAGCCGAGCCAGGCCCCTGCCGCCGCCACGAGCTTTGCATCGCCAAGCCCCAATCCCTCATGGCCGCGCACGCTGCGGTAGATCGCGGCGATCGCGTAGAAAACCAGAAATCCGACTGCGGCCCCGACGGCGTGCGCGATCAGCGGCGTGTCGGGCAGCCACCACGATAAGAGCAGGCCCGCTGCGACCAGAGGCAAGGTCAGAATGTCGGGCAGGCGAAACACGAGCGCATCGATGGTCGCCAGCATGAGGAGCATCCAGCCCAGTGCGAACGTCGCCGCGGCCAACCATGGCTGCGGCACCACCATGACAGACATGAAGGCGACGACCAGGCAGCCTGCCACGAGCGGCAACCATCCCGCCGCGGGACTGTCTGCTGTCCGGCGCACCACAAAGGCGGCGAGCAGTCCCGCCGGAATCGAAACCGCCACGAGTGCCAGACTGGCCGGATCCAATTCGCGTAACATCGGAATCCCGCTCGTCAGCGTCCCCGGCATGGCAGCGGAAGGGGGCCGTTTTGTCCGGTCGCGAAGCGTTTACCCCGTTGCGGTTCAACCTTTCTTGAAGGCATGATGGCCCTTCTCGCGCTCGCCCTGCGCCGGATGGCGGGTGCGCATGGGCTTGGCACCCGGCTGGTTGCATTGCAAATGGCAAATCTTGAGAACGGCGGTTCCCCCCTCGCTATGGCTTCGGCGAAAGGGACAGTCAAATGGTTCAACTCCACCAAGGGCTACGGCTTCATCACGCTTGAGAACGGCGGCGATGCATTTTGCCATGCCTCTGCCCTGGCAGCGCTGGGCACGCCACAATTGCAGACCGGCGCAACGGTCATCTGCGATCTGCAGGATAGCCCACGCGGACTTCAGGTGGTTCAGGTCCATAGCGTCGACTCCAGCACGGCTGAAGTCGCGCCGCCGCGACGGCCACGGGAAGATCGCGGGCCTCGCGGGGGATTTGGCGGCGACCGCGGCGATCGTGGAGACCGGGGGGATCGCTTCAGCTCCGGCTATCGCGCCCCGCATTACGGCCAGGATCGCTTCGGCGGCGGCGGGCGCGACTACGGCGGTGGGCGCGATTTCGATCGCGATGCCAGTCCGAGCGGCCCCATGGTCGAAGGCAAGGTCAAGTTCTTCAATGAACAGAAGGGCTTCGGCTTTATCATGCCGGAAAGCGGGGGGACGGATGTGTACGTCCACGCAAGTGCCCTGCGGCGATCCGGCGTGCCTCTGCTGGCGCCTGAGCAGCGTGTCCGCTACTCGACCCGGCAAGGCATGAAGGGCGTCGAAGTCGACCGGATCGAGCTGATCTAGCCCCAACTGCTAGTTTCGCAGCAAAGCAGTTCACGCGGGGCAGACCTGCGGAAAAACGGGTTTCTAAGCCCTTGAAAGGCGTTAAGACCTTATTATATAGGGTCGATCTATATCGACACAATATAGATTAGGTGCGGGGCGACGACGATGGACGTCCGGACAATCTGTCTCGGAATCCTGATGCGCGAGGACGCAACAGGCTACGAGATCAAGAAACTCTGTGAGGACGGAGGCTATCAGCACTTCGTCGAAGCGAGCTTCGGCTCGATCTACCCTGCGTTGAATCGCATGATGGAGGACGGCCTCGTTTCCGTGCGCGAGGAGGCGCAGGAGAAGCGGCCGGACCGCAAGGTCTATTCCATCACGCCGGCAGGACGCGCAGCCTTCATCGGAGCGCTGATGAAACAATTGCCGGAAGACCGTCATCGGTCCTCCTTCATGTTCGCCATGCTGTTCTCCGATCTGCTGCCGCAAGAGCGCGTGCGCGCATTGCTGGAGGCCTATGTCGATCAGGCCAAGCAGAAGCTGGCGCAGATCGAGGAGAAGTCTGGTGAAACCATGCGTCCTGGCGAGCGCTTCGCGCTCGATCTCGGGCGAACCATCTACACAGCCACACTGGAATTCCTCGCCCGGGAGCGCGGGCAATTCGAGCGGGCGCCACAGGCTGCGGAGTAGCAGATGAATATGATGTCGAACCCCGAACCGGAATCGCGCTGGACGCGCATGCAACCCGGTTTCCTCCGCCGCATGAGCTCGGGCTACAAGGCGGCGCTTGGCATTCTTGTTCTTGTCGTGCTGTGGGTCGCATCGGGCGTGATCGGCGGGGGGCACAAGCCGGCCGATGAAGCGAGCGACACCACCAATGCGAACACAATTCCGCGCGTGCAGGTGTCGACCCTTGTTTCTTCGAACCGCAACGCCACCATCACCATCCGGGGCCGCACGCAGGCCTTGCACGAGGTGGACACGCGCGCGCAGGTGGATGGCGTGGTGAAGGCGATTCACTTCGAAAAGGGTGATCGGGTGCGCGCCGGCGATGTACTGTGCGAACTGATGATCAACGATCGAGGCGCCAAGCTCGACATGGCGTCAGCTCTCGTGGCGGAGCGCGAGAAGGAAGCCAACGCTGCCGATGCGCTACTGAAAGAGGGCGCCACTTCGATTACCGCGGCGAAGCAGGCGACCGCCGCTCTGGAAGCCGCAAGGGCCGGCCAGCGCACGCAACAGATCGAGCTGGATAACACGAAAATCCGCGCGCCGTTTTCCGGATTCATTGACGACCGGTATGTCAATGTCGGCGACTATATGCGCGTGGGTGACAAGTGCGAGCTGGTCATCGCGCCCGAACCGTTCCTCGCCGTGGGCAGCCTGTCGGAGAAGGACGTAAGCCAGGTTCACATCGGCGATCCCGCCAGCGTCAACCTGGTGACCGGCGAAACGGTTCCGGGCAAGGTCTATTTTGTGGCGACCAAAGCGGACACCACGACGAGAACCTTTCCCTTCGAAGTCGAACTTCCGAACAAGGAGGCCAAGCTGCGCGATGGCGTGAGCGCAGACATCCATATTCCAGTGAAGGCGCTCAAGGCGATGAAGATATCGTCCGGCATTCTGGTGTTGAACGACAACGGCGTGGTTGGCGTGCGGACCGTCGAGAATGGCGGCATCGTCCGCTTCAAGCCGGTCGAGATTATCTCCGACGGACCCGACGGCATGTGGGTCAGCGGCATCCCGGACGGCACCACCGTGATCACGGTCGGACAGCAATTCGTGGCCGAAGGCTCACGGGTGAAGCCCGTGGCTACCGGGGCGCGCACATGACGCGCATCATCGACTGGGCCGTCAAGAATACGCGGCTGGTGATCGCGGCCCTCGTTGTCGCCATCGTGGCCGGTGTGATCGCCTTCATCGCGATTCCGAAAGAAGCCGATCCCGACATCCCAATCCCGTACATCGTGGTGCAGGTGTCCTATCCGGGCATCAGCCCGGAGGACAGCGAGCGGCTGCTCGTCAAGCCGATGGAGAACTATCTCCGTTCGGTGCAGGGCCTGAAGGAAATGACGGCGCGCGCCTACCAGGGTGCAGCCGTCATCATCATGGAGTTCGACGTCTCCTTCAACAAGGACCGGGCGCTTGCGGACGTGCGCGCGCAGGTCGACACCGCGCGTGCCGAACTGCCGCCGGACGTGCAACAGCCGATCGTCCAGGAGATCAACACGGCGCTGAATCCGGTGATCTCCGTTGCCCTCTACGGCGACGTGCCGGAGCGGACTCTGTTCCACCTTGCGCGCGACCTGAGCGACCAGATCAAGACGATTCCCACGGTTCTTGATGCGCAGCTGTCGGGTGAGCGCGACGAGATGCTGGAGATCGTGATCGATCCGGCCAAGCTGGAAAGCTACGGAATCACTCAGCAGGAGATGTTCAACGCCATCACGGCCAACAACACTCTGATCGCGGCGGGCACGATCGACACGGGCCACGGCAACTTTGCCGTGAAAGTGCCGGGCGTTATCGAAAATCCCGAAGACGTTCTAAATCTGCCTATCCGTGCGACGGCGGATGCGACGGTGGTGTTGAAGGATGTGGCGCAGGTGCGCCCGACATTCTACGACGCCACCAGCTATTCGACCATCAACGGCAAGCGCACCATCGGTGTCGACGTGACGAAGCGCATCGGCGCAAACGTCATCAAGAACAATTTGATGGTGCGCGCCCTGGTAGCGCAGGCGCAGAAATACTTCCCTGCCGGCGTCCATGTCTCGATCGTCGGCGATCAATCGACCTACATCGCGGACCAGCTGTCGTCGCTCTCCAACGCCATCATTCTCGCCATCATCCTGGTGATGATCATCATCGTCGCGGCGTTGGGCCTGCGCTCCGGGCTGCTCGTCGGCGTGGCGATCCCGACATCGTTCCTGATGGCCTTCCTCATACTCGATGCGGAAGGATTCACGCTCAATTTCATGATCATGTTTGCGATGCTTCTCGCGGTCGGCATTCTGGTCGACGGCGCGATCATCGTTGTCGAATACGCCGACCGGAAAATGACGGAAGGCTTGCCGCCCAAGGAGGCCTTCGCGGAGGCCGCGCGCCGCATGTTCTGGCCCGTGGTGAGTTCGACCGCCACCATGATCGGCGCCTTCCTGCCAATGCTTTTGTGGCCGGGCATCGCCGGCAAGTTCATGAGTTTCTTCCCGCTTACACTGATCGCGGTGCTCGCAAGCTCCATGATCGTGGCGCTCATCTTCCTGCCGGTGCTCGGCGGATTTTTCGGCAAGCCGCCGGAGCGCGACGAGCAGCACGAGAAAGCGATCGAAGCCTCAGAAACAGGCGACTGGCGCGACATTCCGGGCGTTACGGGCTGGTATGCCCATCTCGCCGAATGGATCACGCGCAACCCCAAGAAGATGGTCTTGGGCGCGGCGGTGACCGTCGTGGTCGTGCTCGGACTCTTCATCACGTTCAACCACGGCTCGGAATTCTTCGTCACCACCGACCCGGATGAAGCGACGGTCCTGATATCCGCGCGCGGCAACCTTTCCGCGCAAGACAAGCGCGACATCGTGATGAATGTCGAGCGCCGCATCGAAGGCATCAACGGCATCGACTACATCTACGCCAACTCCGGCGGCAACCCGTCCAGCATGAACACGCCGGTCGACAATATCGGCCGGATCAGCATCCAGTTCAAACCTTATGGCGAGCGCCGACACGGCATTCTGATCTTCGACGACATCCAGAAGGCCACGTCGAACATCCCGGGCATCAAGGTGGAAGTCCGCAAGCCGGAGAACGGCCCCGGGTCGGGCAAGGACATCATGATGGATGTCACCTCCGACGACTACACTTCGCTCATGCAGACGACGGACAAGATCCGCCGCCACCTGGATGCCATGCCCGAGCTTCGTGACCAGGAAGACACAAGGCCGCTGCCCGGCATCGAATGGGATCTCGACGTCGATCGTGATGTCGCCCAGCGCTTTGGCGTCAACACCCAGGCCATCGGCGCGGCGGTGCAGCTCGTGACCGACGGCATCTTCGTCGGCCGCTACCGCCCGGCGGACTCAACGCGGTTGGTCGACATCCGCGTCCGCTATCCAAGCGCCGATCGGGGCATTCACGCGCTCGACGATGTGCGCGTGGCGACGAGCGACGGAATGGTGCCGATCTCGACATTCGTGAAGGTGCGCGCCGCACCGCAGGTGAACACGATCGAGCACATCAACACGCACCGCGTCTATCACGTCCGCGCCAATGTGAAGTCCGGCATCAATGTGAATTCCGAGATCAAGAAGATCAGCGACTGGGTCAACACGCAGAATTACCCACGCGAAGTGCGCGTCGCCTTCAAGGGCGCGGCCGAACAGCAGCAGGAATCGGCCAACTTCCTCCTCGAGGCGGCCTTCATGGCGCTGTTCATCATCGCGGTTGTGCTGCTGGCGATGTTCAACAGCTTCTATCATGCGAGCCTGATCCTGCTTGCCGTGATCCTTGCCATGATCGGCGCACTGCTCGGCATGGTGGTGATGGGCCAGGCCTTTTCGATCATCATGACCGGCACGGGATTGCTGGCGCTTGCCGGCATCGTGGTGAACCATAACATCGTGCTGATCGACACATACCACAAGCTGCTCGATTCCGGCATGGATCCGATCGAAGCGGTAATCCGTTCGAGCGCGCAGCGCCTGCGCCCGGTGTTCCTCACCACCATAACGGCGATCTTCGGTCTCCTGCCGATGATGATGGGCGTCGAGATCGACTTCGGCGCGCGCACCATTTCCATCGGCGATCCGTTCGCCATGATGTGGACGCAGCTTTCAACCGCGATCGTGTTCGGTCTCGCCTTTTCGAAAGGAATCACGCTGGGGCTCGTGCCGGCGTTGCTGGCGCTGCCGCATCAGTTGCGCAGGACACGCGCCGAACGCCGCGCACGACGGGACGCAAAGCGGCGCGCCAAGGGCGACATCTTCCGGCCAGCAGGCGCAGCGACCTTCGATCAGCCGGCCGAGTAGCGGGAGATCCCTCGCCTACTCCGCAGCGGCCACGGCTTCCGGCGTGGCCGCCAAGTGCGGGGTGACATCCGGATCACGCTCGACTTCCTTGAGGCGCTCGCGCACCGCGGCGGCTTCCTTCTGCTTGTTCCACATCGATGCATAGGGACCGCTGCGCGCGACCAGCTCCGAGTGACGCCCGCGCTCGACGATCTCGCCATGATCCAGCACGAGGATTTCGTCGGCATCGACCACGGTTGACAGGCGGTGCGCGATGACGAGAGTCGTGCGGTTCTTCGAGACTTCCTTCAGCGCGCCCTGGATTTCGCGTTCCGTGTGCGTGTCCAGCGCCGATGTCGCTTCGTCGAGCAGCAGGATCGGCGGATTCTTGAGAATGGTGCGCGCGATCGCGACGCGCTGCTTCTCGCCGCCGGACAGCTTCAGGCCGCGCTCGCCCACCATGGACTCGTAGCCCTGGGGCAATTCGCGGATGAAGGGATCAATCTGCGCCATGCGTGCAGCATTCTTGATGTCGGCCTCGCTGGCGCCGATGCGCCCATAGCCGATGTTGTAGCGGACGGTATCGTTGAACAGCACCGTATCCTGGGGGACGATGCCGATCTTCTCGCGCAGGGACGTTTGCGTGACATCGCGGATGTCCTGCCCGTCGATGGTCACCGCACCGGACTTGATGTCGTAGAAGCGATAGAGAATGCGGCTGATGGTGGATTTGCCGGCGCCGGATGGCCCGACCACGGCGACGGTCTTCCCGGCCGGAACCTTGAAGCTCACGCCCTTGAGCACGATCCGCTCGGGCTCGTAGGCGAAGATCACATTGTCGAAGACGATCTCGCCGCCGCTGACGATCAGGGGTTTCGCGCCCGGCTTGTCGACCACCTCCTGAGGCTGATGCAGCAGGCGGAACATGGCATCCATATCCACCATCGCCTGGGTGATTTCGCGATAGACGGTGCCGAGGAGATTCAGCGGAACGTACAGCTGCACGAGGATGGCATTGGCGGCTACCAGGGTACCGACCGTGAATCGGCCATCCTTGATGCCATAGGCCGCGAGAATCATCACGATGCCGAGGCCCACCGCCATGATGAGCGCCTGGCCCGTGTTCAGCACCGACAGAGAAATCTGCGCCTGGATCGAAGCGCGCGAATACTTCGCCATCGATTTGTCGAAACGCCTGGTCTCGTGCACCTCATTGTTGAAGTACTTGACCGTCTCGTAGTTGAGCAGGCTGTCCACCGCCTTGGTGTTGGCATCCTGATCGCTCTGGTTCATGTCGCGGCGGAACTGGATGCGCCAGCGGGTGATGGCGAAAGTGAACCAGACATATCCCACCACCATGACCATGGTGGTTACGGCGACGGCAAAATTCATCGTCACCCACAATATGGCCGTGTAGTTGAACATCAGGATGATCGTGGGAAAGATGCTGAACAGCGCGAACGACAGGAGCGTGTCGATGCCCTTGGTGCCGCGTTCGATCACGCGCGACAGCCCGCCCGTCTTGCGTTCCAGATGGAATCGCAGCGACAGCTTGTGCACATGCGCGAAAGTGGAGACCGCCACCTCGCGCATCGCATGGTACTGGACCTTCGCGAAGACGCCGTCGCGCAATTGCGCGAAGGCCTGCATGGCGATGCGCGCGACGGTGTAAGCGAGGATCCAGCTGAGGGCTGCGCCCAGCACGATCAGTGCCGGTTTGCCGGTCAGCCGGTCAATCGCCCGCCCGTAAAACAGCGGCATCACGCTGGTGACCACCGTAGCGAGCGCGAGAAAGCCGAGCGAAGCGAACACGCGCAGCCGCAGTCCCGGCTGACCCTTGGGCCAGAGATAGGGCAGCAGCCTCCACAAGGGGCGGAATGACGGCGTGCCCTCGCCTTCTTCTGTGATCGGTCTTGCCATTCAACAGTCCGGAATTCACTTAGGGTTCAGAACTTAAGCGCTTACTATCGGTTTAGAAGAGGCCAGCGCGCCTCACAATCCTTCAGAATCGCGGCACCCGAGCATTTCATGCATAACCCTTCCGACAAAATGGTGAACCGGCGTTTCCTCTGTGTGTTCTGCGGCTCCTCCATGGGCCATGACGAAGCCTTCGGCGAAGCGGCGCGCGAGACCGGGCGGCTGATCGCGGCACACGGATTCGGCCTGGTGTTCGGCGGCGGCAGCCTCGGCCTGATGGGCCAGACAGCGCGGGCGGCGCGCGACTCCGGCGCGCCGGTCATCGGCATCGTGCCGGGATTCCTGCGTTACCTCGAGCCGCCGCTGAAGCACGCCGAGCAGCTGATCGTCACGCCCGATCTCTACCAGCGCAAGGACCGCATGATGGCGATGGCGTCCGCCTTCATCATCCTGCCCGGCGGGCTCGGCACCCTTGACGAATTGTTCGAGGTCGTAACCTCGGCCCAGCTTGAGCAGCACGAGAAGCCGATTGCCATCGTCAACGTCAACGGCTTCTACGATCCGCTTGCCGTGCTGCTCGAGCACCACATTGCCGCCGGTTTCGCGCGGCCCGAGATCGCGCAGCTCTACAGGTTTGTCCCGACGCCGGCGGATGCGCTGGCGTTCATCGAGCAGGCGCTGGCGGCGTCCGCGTTCGCGCCCGGTTGAACCGGCCTTCCACTGCCACCAGAATCAGCGCGGCCCACACGCAGCCGAAGGTAATGGCGTCGCTCTTCGTGAAGGCTTCGCCGAAGCCGAACACGGCCACGCTCAACGTGATCGACGGCGAGAGATATTGCAGGAAGCCGAGTGTGGTGAGCCGAATGCGGCGCGCGCCGGCGGCGAACATGGCGAGCGGCACGGCGGTCAAGGGCCCGCCGAACACCAGCAATCCGTCTGTGAGCGGATGATCAAGCGTGAACGAACCCGTTCCGGTGATTGTCCAGTACAGCACCAGCGCCACGGTGAACGGGAACAGCAGAAGCGTTTCGATGGTGAGGCCATCCAGGGCTTCCACCGGCGCGCGCTTGCGGAAGAATCCGTAGAAGCCGAACGACAGCGCGAGCACCAGCGCGATCCATGGCGCGCGGCCGACTTCCACCGTCTTCACAATCACGGCAATTGCAGCCAAACCCACGGCAAACAGCCGCAATCGCGACATCTTCTCGCCCAGCAGGAATACGCCCAGCGCGATCGACAAGAGCGGCACGATGTAATAGCCGAGGCTCGCTTCCACCAGTTGATGCGATGCCACGCAATAGATGTAGATGAGCCAGTTGGCGCTGATCAGCACGCTCGTCATGGCGAGCGTGGCGATCAGCTTCGGTTGGCGGAACATCGCCAGCAGCACGGCCGTGCGGCCCCGCACGATCGTCACGCCGATGACGAACAGCGCGCACCACAGCACGCGATGCACGGTGATCTCGAACGGAGCGACATTCGACAGCCAGCGCCAGTAGACCGGCACGACGCCCCAGAACACATAGGCGCCGGCGGCCAGCGCGATGCCGCGCATGTCGTCGGTGGCGCCCGGCGGGTCGCGCGCATCGATGACGATGGGCTCGCCTTCATCGCCGGCAGCCAGTTCGGCATCGCGCGTTATGTCTTCGGCAACTCTCATAACCTCACTCATACCCTCCCCTTGAGGGAGGGTCGAAAAATTCGAGCACAGCGAGAATTTTTCGGGGAGGGGTGATATCGCCAACACCCCTCCCCGAAATTCGCTGCGATTCTCTTCGCGAATTTCGACCCTCCCTCAAGGGGAGGGTATGCCCCCAAGTGCATACCGGCTCGGCGGTTCAATTATCGTTTCACTTCCCAACTGGTGGTGCCGTCGGGATTGTCCTTGAGCTGGATGCCCTGCGCGAGCAGCGCATCGCGGATGCGATCGGATTCCTTGAAATCGCGGCGTTTGCGCGCCGCCAGCCGCGCCTCGATGGCGCGCGCGATCTCCACCGTATCGACCGCCTTCTTCGAGGCCAGCCGTTCGCTCATCGGGTTGAAGCCCAGCAGCGACAAACCGCCGGCCAGTTCTTCCGGCGAAGCGCGATGCAATTCGGCAATCGCCTGCGGCGTGTTGAGATCGTCCGACAGCGCGGCGAGGAACGACTCGCCCACGCGCGTCGCCGTCACCGGCTCGGCCACATCGTACCAGCGCGAGAGCGTGTCCCAGCTCTCCTTCATGCCGGCTTCGGTCCAGTCCATCGGCTGGCGATAATGCGAGCGCAGCATGTTGAAGCGCAGCACGTCGCCCGGCCAATCCTGCAAGAGTTCGTGGATGGTGACGAAATTGCCGAGCGATTTCGACATCTTCTCGCCTTCCACATTGAGGAAGCCGTTGTGCATCCACACCTTCGCCAGCGGATGGCCGTGATGGGCGCCTTCCGATTGCGCGATCTCGTTCTCGTGATGGGGAAATACGAGATCGATGCCGCCGCCATGAATGTCGATGGTCTCGCCCATGGTGGCTTCGATCATGGAGGAGCATTCCAGATGCCAGCCCGGGCGCCCGCGGCCCCAGGGCGAGTCCCATCCCGGCGTGTTGGCATCGGACGGCTTCCACAGCACAAAATCCATCGCCTCGCGCTTGTAGGGTGCCACGTCCACGCGCGCACCGGCGATCATCTCGTCCAGCGGACGGCGCGACAGCTTGCCGTA
>DATIYG010000398.1:0-4500 GCA_035517755.1 Rhizomicrobium sp.
GTCACCAACACATCGGTGAATCCGGCGCGGTCGACCGGTGTCGCGCTGTTCCAGGGGAGCTGGGCGCTGGGACAGCTGTGGGCCTTCTGGGTTGCGCCGCTGGCCGGCGCGGTTCTCGGCGGAATCGTCTACCGCTGGCTCGGCGGCGGCGAGAAGGACTCGATCCGGCCCGAAATGTAACGCTTGCTTCTTCCCGCGCCTGCGCGCTTCCTTGTTCGTTGCAAGGACATGACGGCTTGTTGTCTTGGGACATCATAGAATCGAACGGCAGGATCTGATCGACGGCGATGTGCTGCGGCGTGAGCTGACGGCGCTGGCGCGCGCCGGCCACAACCGAACCAGGCTGCGCGACGATGTGCTGGCGTTGATCAAGTCGGAATTTCAAAAGGCCCGCGCGCAGGTCAAGGATCGCTTCGAGAGCGGCAGGATCAACGGCATCACGGCCTCGCGCGTGCTCTCCGATCTGCAGGATGCCACCATCTCTATGTTGTACGAATTCGCGATCAGGCACTTTGCAAAGACCGGTGAAGCGCCGGAACGCATCGCGATTATCGCAACTGGCGGCTACGGGCGCCGGCAACTCGCACCGCAATCCGACATCGACCTGCTCTTCCTGCGTGCCGAGCAGCCGAACGAAGCCGGCGAGAGCGCCATCTCGTTCGTGTTGCAGATGCTTTGGGATCTCGGCCTGAAGGTCGGCCACGCGACTCGCTCGCTCAACGAGTCCATCTGCCTCGCGCTCACCGATTCCACCATTCGCACCGCGCTTCTCGAGGCGCGCCACATCTGCGGCGACACACAATTGTCGGATCACCTGCGCAAGCGCTTCCGTGCCGAAGTGGCGGCCGATACCGGTCCCGCATTCGTCGCCACCAAGTTGGCCGAACGCGACCAACGCCACTTCAAACAGGGTGAAAGCCGTTATCTTGTCGAGCCCAACATCAAGGAAGGCAAAGGAGGCTTGCGCGACCTGCAGACGCTCTACTGGATCGGGAAGTATCTCTATGGCGTCGACGATCCCGCCGATCTCGTGCGGCACAATGTTCTCATGCAGGACGAATACGAAAGCTTCCGCCGCGCCGAAGCGTTCCTGTGGGATGTGCGGTTTCATCTTCACTATCTGACGGGCCGGCCCGAGGAACGCCTTTCCTTCGCTGCGCAGCCCGAGATGGCGCGCCGAATGGGTTTTCGAGGGGCAAGTTCGCGGCGCGCCGTCGAACAGTTCATGCGGCGCTACTTCCTCGTAGCGAAGGACGTCGGCGATCTCACGCGCATTTTCTGTGCGGCGCTGGAAGAGCAGAACAAGAAGGCGCGGCCGGGCCTTTCGCGCCTGCTGCCGGGCTTCCTCAAGCCGAGGCTGGGACACGAGGATTTCTTCATCGAGAACGGACGGTTGAATGCGCACGCCGATGCATTCTCCAACGATCCGAACAATCTGCTGCGCATCTTCCAGATCGCGGACGCCAAGAGCGTGGATGTGCATCCCGCGGCTATGCGCACGATCACGCGCAACCTCGACCTGATCGACGACGGGGTGCGGAGCGATGCCAAAGCGAACGCGCTGTTCCTGGCGATCCTCGCCTCGCGGCATGATCCCGAGCGGGCGCTGCGCCGGCTGAACGAGTCCGGTGTGTTCGGCCGTTTCGTCACGGAATTTGGCCGCGTGGTCGGCCTGACGCAGTTCAACATGTACCACCACTACACTGTGGACGAGCATCTGATCCGCGCCGTGGGCAACGTGGCGGCCATTGAGCGCGGCGATTTCAGGGACGAACACCCGCTGTCGAGCGACATCGTCAAGCGCATCAGGCAGCGCGATGCGCTCTACGCCGCCATGCTGCTGCACGATATCGCCAAGGGGTTGCCGGGCGATCATTCCGGCGAAGGCGCTTTGATTGCCGCCCGGCTGTGCCCGCGCTGGGGCCTGTCGGACGAAGATACGCGCACGGTCTGCTGGCTGGTCGAGAACCATCTGGTGATGAGCGACACTGCGCAGCGGCGCGACATCGGCGATCCCAAGACCGTGCGCGATTTCGTCGACAAGGTTCAGTCGCCGGAATTGTTGCGGCTGCTGCTGATCCTCACCGTCGCGGATATTCGCGCTGTGGGACCCGGCGTGTGGAACGGCTGGAAGGGCCAGCTGCTGCGCGAGCTCTACCACGAAGCGGAAGCGCTGATGGCCGGCGACACGTCCGCATCGCGGCCGTTGCGTGTCGAGGAGGCTAAGGCGGCGCTGGCGGCCCGGCTCTCGGATTTCGATTCTGCTGCGCGCGAACAGGCCTTGTCCCGCCATTCCGACAGCTACTGGCTGTCCTTCGATGCGCCCACACATGAGTGGCACGCGCGACTGCTGCGCGATGCCGCCGCCACGGGCGAGACGCTCTCGCTGGCCGGCGAAAGCAACGACTTCCGCTCGGTGACCGAAATCGTCATCGCGACGCCGGACCACCCGGGACTCTTCTTCCAGCTGGCCGGCGCCATCACCGGATCGGGCGGCTCTATCGTCGACGCCAAGATCTTCACGACGACGGACGGGCTGGCGCTCGACGTGTTCTCCGTCCAGGACCAGGAAGGCCACCCCTTCGGCGACGAGAACCGCCTTGCCCGCCTGCGCCGGACGATCCTCGGCACGCTCGAAGGACAGGTCAGTCCCCGCGCGCTTCTGGCGAAGTCGAAGCCCAGGGCAAGCACCGGCGCATTCGAGGTGCGGCCGCGCGTCAATTGCGACAATGCCGCGAGCGCGACCGCAACCGTCATCGAAGTGGAAGCCGCCGACCGGCCCGGCCTGCTCTACGACATCACGCACGCCATCTTCGAATGCGGGCTGTCCATCTCGTCGGCCATGGTTGCGACCTATGGCGAGCGCGCCATCGACGTGTTCTATGTGCGCGACGGCTTCGGCCACAAGGTGACGCACTCCGAAACCCTGCAGCGGCTCGAGCAGCGCCTGCAGGAGGCACTGGCTTCGCCTGCCCTTGATACGACGGGCGGCTGACGGCATAACCCCGCCGCTTCCTCAGGTTTCGCCCATGTCCACGCACGCCCCGCTCGTCCTTTCCGGCATGCAGCCGACCAACACGCTGCATCTCGGCAACTATCTGGGCGCACTGAAGAACTGGGTGAAGATCCAGGATCAGATGCCGTGCCTCTATTGCGTGGTGGACATGCACGCCATCACGCAGGATTCCGGCTATCGCCATCCGAAGGAACTGGCGGCCGCGACGCGCGAAGTGACCGCGGCCTACATCGCGGCGGGAGTCGATCCGAAGAAGAGCGTGCTGTTCAACCAGAGCCGCGTGCCGGAGCATGCGGAGCTTGCCTGGGTGTTCAATTGCGTCGGCCGGCTCGGCTGGCTCGACCGCATGACCCAATTCAAGGAGAAGAGCGGCAAGCACAAGGAACGTTCGTCGGTCGGGCTTTACACCTATCCAATCCTGATGGCAGCGGACATTCTCGTCTACAAGGCAACGCATGTGCCGGTGGGCGAGGATCAGCGCCAGCATCTCGAGCTCGCGCGCGACATCGCGCAGAAATTCAACAGCGATTACGACGTGCCGGATTTCTTCCCGCTGCCGGAGCCGGTGATCACGGGCCACGCCACGCGCGTGATGAGCCTGCGCGATGGCACGAAGAAGATGTCGAAGACCGACGAAAGCGATTTCTCGCGCATCAACCTCACGGACGATGCCGACACCATCGCGCAGAAGATCCGCAAGGCGCGCACCGATCCCAATCCGCTGCCGGATTCGGACAAGGGATTCGAAGGGCGACCGGAGGCCGAGAATCTCGTCAACATCTTTGCGGCGCTGTCGGATGCGCCGCGGGATCGCGTGATCGCGGAATATGCCGGAAAGCAATTCTCCGAATTCAAGAACGCGCTGGCCGATCTCTCCGTCGCCAGGCTCACGCCGATCGCCGCCGAGATGCGGCGCCTGCTGGCCGATCCCGCCGAGATTGACCGTATTCTGGCTTCCGGCGCAGAGAAGGCGCGCGCCATCGCTTTGCCGATCATGACCGAGGTCAAGCAGCTGATCGGCTTTGTGACTTAAATCGATCTTCCAGTCGTACCCTCCCCTTGAGGGAGGGTCGAAATTTGCGAACTTCAGTGAGCAAATTCCGGGGAGGGGTATTGGTGCATGTGTAACCCCTCCCCGAAAAATCTTTCGCTCCGCATCAGATTTTTCGACCCTCCCTCAAGGGGAGGGTTCGGTGTATGAGTAATCGGCATGCCTGAGCAAAAGACTGCCCTCGTCACCGGAGCCGCCAAGCGGCTGGGCCGCGCCATCGCGCTCGATCTGGCGCGTCACGGCTGGAACATCGCGATCCATTACCATGCGTCGGAACGCGAGGCACGCGTCACTTGCGAGGATGTGCGCACGGCGGGAACGAAAGCCGCGCTGGTGAAAGCCGATCTCGCCCGCGAAGACGAGGTGGAAGCGATCGTTGCACAGGCGGTTGCCGAACTTGGGTCCATCACCGCACTCGTCAACAGCGCGTCTG
>DATIYG010000399.1:0-8648 GCA_035517755.1 Rhizomicrobium sp.
GGCCAAGCGCGAGGCGCTGCGCCGCCTCATCCGCGACGCGGGCGCGATCACCAACGCCATCGTGTTCTGCAACCGCAAGCGCGATGTGGATGTTGTGGCGAAATCGCTGAAGAAGCACGGCTTCAATGCGGCGCCGCTGCATGGCGATCTCGATCAATCAGTCCGTACACGGACATTAGACGCGTTCCGCGCCGGCGAAGTGGCCATCCTGGTGGCAAGCGACGTGGCAGCGCGGGGGCTCGACATCCCGGCGGTGTCGCACATCTTCAATTTCGACGTCCCGTACCATGCCGACGATTACGTCCACCGCATCGGCCGCACCGGCCGCGCCGGGCGCTCCGGCCACGCCTACATGCTGGTCACCTCGCGCGACGCAAAATATCTCGATGCAATCGAACGGCTCACCGGCAGCAAGCTGGAGCGGCGTTCGCTCGACGGTCTGGCCGAAGCCGTACAGTCTCGCCCGCATGATGGCCACAGCCACGGGAACGGTCACGACCGGCATCGCGGCGGCAAGGATCGTCATCGCGAGCGCGGGCACCATCCGCGCCCGGTGAAGGACCACGGCCATCGCGCCTCGATGGAGCCGATGTCCGCGCCGGCAGCGGCTGCCACGTCCCAAGCCCCGGAGCCGCATCACGCGCCGAAGCAACATCATCCGAAGCCGGCACAGCACGCGAAGCCGCACCAGCCTCACGGAAAATCGCAACAGGCGAAGCAGCATCACCAATCGAAGGCGTCGCAGCCGCCGGCAGAGAAGAAGCCGGACGCCCACCAGCTGCCGCCGTTCCTGCTGCGGCCGATTCCACTGCCGAAGGAAAAGCCGGCGCCTGCTCCGCGCAGCCCGTCGCGCAAGAAGACCCCAGCGGCGGTCTGACGCGCCATGGCCGCGCCGAAAGTCTTCGGCATCGGATTCCAGAAGACGGGCACCTCGTCGCTCGATGCGGCGTTCCGCATCCTTGGCTATGCGACCGACAAGGGCGTGTTCATCAACGAGCCGCGCAAGCGCGACAGCGTTCACATCGCCCCGCCATTGACGAATGAGAATGTTCTCGCCGCGGTGTTGCCGATCGCGGACTCGCGCGAGGCGTTTTCCGACAATCCGTGGCCGTTGCTGTTCCGTGAAATGGATACGCGCTATCCGGGCTCGAAGTTCATCCTCACGGTGCGCGATCCGAGAGAATGGATCGCGAGTGTGGTGCGTCATTTCGGCGACCGGCCATCGGACATGACGCAATGGATCTATGGCGTGCCCTGCCCCGCCGGTCATGAAGCGCGATGCCTGGAGGTCTATGAGAAGCACAACGCGGCCGTGCGAGCGCACTTCGCATCGCGCCCGGCCGACCTTCTCGAGCTCGACCTCTCCGTCAAACCGCGCTGGGACGCGCTTTGCGCCTTCCTCGGCAAGCCGGCGCCGGACAGCCCCTTTCCCCACGAAAACCCGGCAACGGAACGCGAGCGGAAGCAGAATTCCGTGTGGCGGCGCTTCAAGCAACGCCTGCGAAGCGGCGTACCTTAACGGATTTTTACCACGGCCTGTTGCAGGGTCGCGGCCTTGCGGCAGCGGTGCCTGCCGCATCGGGGATGCAGCTTGAGTCAGACGGCCGACCAGAAGCGAAAGCTTGCGGGCGACGCGATCGCATTGATGACACAGCTCGATGTCGAGCCGTCGCCCGACAACTATTCCGTGTTCCATACTTACTGCGCCGGCACCAAGCCTGAGCTGAAGCGCGCGGTCGACGTTCTGATCGGTTCCGGCAACGCGATCCGCCAGGCCGCGCTCGACGCCATACGGGACGAGCACCTGGCGCCGAGCCTTGAAGCGGCCATCGCCAATCTCGGCGCCGAGATGAACGGCACCCTGACGGGTGTTCTCGAACACATCGCTCGCGCAGCACGCGACACGACGGCGTACGAGAAGACCCTGTCGGCGGCCAGCGGCGAGCTCGGCGGCGTGAACTCGGGCCACGATCTCACCAAGCTTGTGGGAACTCTGCTCAGCGCCACCCAGGCAATGGAAGCGCGCACCAAGGATCTCGAGACGGAACTCCATCGCTCTTCGAAGGAAGTGGAAGACCTGAAGTCCAAGCTCGACGATGTCCGGATGGAGAGTCTGACCGACCCGCTGACCGGAATCCGCAACCGCAAGGCGCTCGATCTCGAACTCGAGCGGGCTTTCAACAACGCACGCACGCACGGCGAGCCGCTCAGCCTCTTCATGTGCGACATCGACCGCTTCAAGACATTCAACGACACCTGGGGTCATCAAACCGGCGACCAGGTGCTGAAGCTCGTCGCGCAATGCCTGTCGGAGAACGTCAAGGGGCGCGACACGGCAGCGCGCTTCGGCGGCGAGGAATTCGCCGTGATCCTGCCGCAGACCGAACTTGCCGACGCTGTGAGACTCGCCAACGCCATCCGCAAGCGTGTCGAGAGCAAAAAGCTGCTAAAGAAATCCACCGGCGACATTCTGGGCGCCATCACCATTTCGATCGGCGTGTCACAGCTCACCGAGGCCGACACGGTCGAAACGCTCGTGAAGCGGGCGGATTCCTGCCTCTACGCTGCCAAGCACGGTGGCCGCAACCTCGTCATGGCGCAGACCGAAATTCCAGGCAACCGCGCCGCCTGAACCGCTCTTCCGTTTGCTTCGGCAACGCGCCATGCTGCGCGCGACTGCTATCTGAGGCTTCCCACATGAAGAAGGACTTCGAACGCGCGCATCTCACATTGCATGGCGATGTCGCGGTGCTGACGATGAATCATCCCGAGGCCATGAACGCCGCCTCGGCCAAAATGGTGCGCGGAATGCTCGCCGCATTGGACGAGATCGAAACGCCGCAAAGCGGCATACGTGCGCTCATCTTCACCGGCGAAGGCCGCGGCTTCTGCGCCGGCGCCAACCTGACCGAACCGCCGGAACATGGAGCCGGCCCCATCAGCGTCGGCTACACACTCGACAAGATCTACCACCCCTTCCTGCGCCGCTTGCGCGACCTGCGGATGCCGATCGTCACCGCCGTCAACGGCGCAGCGGCCGGAGTCGGCATGAGCCTCGCGCTGATGGGCGATATCGTGATCGCGGCGCGCTCGGCCTATTTCCTGCAGGCGTTCGCGCGCATCGGCCTTGTGCCGGATGGCGGATCGACCTGGCTGTTGCCGCGTCTCATCGGCGTGGCGCGGGCAAAGGAATTGTCGCTGCTGGCCGAAAAACTGCCGGCGGAGAAAGCGCTGGAGTGGGGCCTCATCAACCGTGTGTGCGACGATGCCGCTCTGCTGGATGAGGCGCTGGCCATTGCCGGCAAGCTTGCCAAGGGACCGACGGCCACACTGGTCGCCACGCGGCAGCTCTACTTCCGGAGCCTCGACAACACCTACGAGGAGCAGCTCGAGGCCGAGCGCGAGGCCCAGGAGCGGGCTGCGGAGACTGAGGACTTCCGCGAGGGCGTCCGAGGATTCCTGCAAAAGACCCCGCCGAATTTCAAAGGCCGCTAGCGCCACGATCTTGCGCCGAAGTGTCGCGTCGCGACAGGAAGCGACACTCTCGCGCGGGCGTGACTTGCGCTGGCTCGAAATCTGCGGCCCACTCCGCCCGCCGCGGGGGGGCCGCCATCTTGCCGGCTCGAATACGATTGGGAGGACCTGGATGAAGAAGCTTGCGCTTGCGCTCACCTGCGTTGCACTCGCCGCGACCGCTGCGGCCGGTCAACAGCAGTCGGCGGCACCGGCAAAGCCGGCGTTCGGCACCTGGGGCGTGGATCTCACCGCGATGGACAAGTCGGTGAGGCCCGGCGACGACTTCTTCACTTATGTCAACGGCAACTGGCTGAAGAGCGCGGTCATCCCGCCGGATCGCTCCAGCACAGGATCGTTCCAGGACCTCCAGATCCTCAGCGAGAACCGGATGAAGGAGATCGTCAACGGATTGGAAGCGCGGCCGCTGGCCGATCTCAATCCGGAAGAGCGCAAGATCCGCGATCTCTACGATGCCTTCACCGACCAGAAGCAGATCGATGCGCGCGGCCTCACCCCGGTCAAGAAAGACCTCGCCTATTTCGCCTCGCTGAAGACCCATGAGGACGTCGCCAAGGCGATGGGAGCACAGGGCCGCGGTACGGACAGCCTGTTCGGCGACGGCGTCATCCCGAATGCCAAGAACTCCAATATCTACATCCTGACGATCACGCAGAGCGGCCTCGGCATGCCGACGCGCGACTATTATCTGAGCCCGGACAAGGCGCTGGCGGATGCGCGCAATGCCTACAGGAAGCACCTCGTCACGATGCTGAACTTCACCGGCGCGAAGAACGCCGAAGCGCGCGCGCAGGCAGTCTACGATCTCGAAGCGAAGATCGCGGAAGCGCATTGGCCGCAAGCCGATCGCCGCGACGCCGACAAGACATTCAACCCGATGACGATCTCGGCTCTGACCGCTTACGCGCCTGAGTTTCCGTGGCGTCTGTTCTTCGCCGCGCAGGGCCTGAGCCCGAAGACTCCGGACGGCAGGGAACGCTCCGTTGTGGTGCGCGAGAACACGGCGTTTCCGGCGATGGCGAAGACGTTCCGCGCGACGCCGGTTGCCGTGTGGCGCGACTGGCTGACCCTGCATTACCTCCACACCATGGCGCCTTTCCTCGCCAAGGACATCGACGACGCCGATTTCGATTTCTACGGCAAGGTACTGGGCGGACAGACACAGCAGCTTCCCCGCGACACGCGCGGCGTGCGCCTGATCGACGGCCGCCTCGGCCATCCGCTCGGCAAGCTCTACGTCGCGAAATACTTCCCGCCTGAGGCAAAGGCGAAGGCCGAGCTGCTCGTCAGCAATCTGCTGAAGGCCTATGATACCGACCTTCACACGATCACCTGGATGACGGAGGCCACGAGGCAAAAGGCGCTGGACAAGCTGCATGCCTTCACGCCGCACATCGGCTATCCCGAGAAGTGGCGCGATTATTCCGGCCTCAAGATCGATCGCAACGATCTCGTCGGCAACATCGAACGCAGCGACCTGTTCGAATGGCACTATCGCCTCGATCGCATCGATCAGCCGGTCGACCGCAACGAATGGTTCATGACGCCGCCGACAATCAACGCGTATTACACGGCGCCGCTCAATGCGATCTTCTTCCCGGCGGCGATCCTGCAGCCGCCCTTCTTCGATCCCAATGCGGACGACGCCGTGAATTACGGGGGCATCGGTGTGGTGATCGGGCACGAGATCAGCCACGGCTTCGACGATCAGGGCAGCAAGTATACCGGCGCGGGAATCCTGCAGAGCTGGTGGACGGATGAGGATCTCAAGGCCTTCCGGGAGCGAACGGCAGCGTTGGGCGCCCAATTCGATGCTTACGAGGCGCTGCCGGGACTGCACGTCAACGGCAAGCTGACCATGGGCGAGAACATCGGCGACCTTTCGGGTATCGCCATTGCGCTCAAGGCCTATCACATCTCGCTTGGCGGCCAGCCGGCGCCGGCTCTCGATGGTTACACGGGCGACCAGCGCTTCTATCTGTCCTACGGACAGATCTGGCGTTCGAAGTATCGCGATCCGGCGGTGCGCTCGCAGGTGCTGTCGAATCCGCACAGCCCGGCGCCGTTCCGCGTGATCGGCGCCACGCGCAATCAGGACGAATGGTACTCCGCGTTCGATGTGAAGCCGGGCGACAAGTACTTCCTGCCGCCGGACCAGCGCGTCCGACTGTGGTAGTGACCTATGCGCCGCCGGACCAAATCCGGCGGCGTCTTTTCATTGGAGATATTATGAAACTTGGTCTCATTGCACTCGCCGCCGTGGCGACGGCCACAACAGCAATGGCTGCCGCGCCGCAGGTTCCGCCGTGGGGCGTCTACCTCAACGACATCGACAAGAGCGTGAAGCCCGGCGACGACTTCTTTCAGTACACAAACGGCGCCTGGTACAAGAAGAGCGTCATTCCGCCGGACCGCTCCTACTCCGGCGTCAATCTCGAGCTCGACAAGCAGAACGAGCAGCGGCTGAAGGACATTGTCCACCGGCTGGCGGCCAAGCAAAATCCCTCGGTGGAAGAGGCAAAGCTGCGCGATTTCTACGAGGCGTTTGAAGACCAGAAACAGATCGACGCTGCCGGATTAAATCCCGCGAAGGCCGATCTTGCCCAAATCGCCGGCGCGAAATCCTTGCAGGATGTCGCTCGCCTGATGGGTGCGCCTGCCCTGTCCCTCGATGGGCCGTTCGGCGCCTATATCGGTCCCGATCAGAAGAACCCCAACGCATACGTGCTTT
Organism: Rhizomicrobium sp.; assembly: GCA_035517755.1. Lineage (GTDB taxonomy): Bacteria > Pseudomonadota > Alphaproteobacteria > Micropepsales > Micropepsaceae > Rhizomicrobium. The sequence goes on from DATIYG010000399.1 coordinate 6,266, forward strand.
ATCTCGGCCAGTCCGGTCTCGGCATGCCGGATCGCGACTACTACCTGAAGACCGATCCCGAGATCCTGAAGACGCAGGCGGCGTACAAAAAATACCTGGCGCAGATGCTCGGCTTTGCCGGCGACAAGGATGCAGCCTCCCGCGCCAACGCCATCTATGACCTTGAACACGACATCGCCGTTGCGTCGTGGCCCGCGGCGGACCGTCGCGACGCGGTCAAGACCTACAACCCGATGCCGATCTCCGCGCTGAAGACTTTCGCGCCGCAGTTTTCCTGGGATGCATTCTTGGCGGCGACCGGCTTGTCTGAAAACTCGCCTCACGGCGAGCGCGGCATCGTGGTCGGGGAAAAATCGGCATTCCCGAATCTCGCCGCGGTTTTCGCGAAGACGCCCGTCGCCGTGTGGCGCGACTATCTCACCGTGCGGTACCTGCACACGTTCGCGCCATTCCTGCCACGCCAGATCGACGATACGGATTTCGATTTCTACGGCAAGGTGATCGACGGCAAGACAACGCAGCTGGATCGCGAAACCCGCGGCATTCATCTTCTCGATCGCGCCATGGGTGAAGCGCTCGGCAAACTCTATGTGGCGGCCTACTTCCCGCCTGCGGCGAAGGCCAAGGCGCAAGACCTCGTCCACAATCTTCTCACGGCATATGCGGACGACATCAAGACCCTGCCGTGGATGACGCCCGCGACACGCGCCAAGGCGCTGGACAAGCTGAAACACTATCGGCTGAAGGTCGGCTATCCCGACCACTGGCGCGACTATTCGGCGTTGCAGATTTCACGCGGCGATCTCGTGCAGGATGCGAGGAACGCGATCGAATTCGAATGGAACCGCGAGCTGCATCGCATCGACCAGCCAGTCGACAAGACGGAATGGGGCATGTCGCCGCCCACCAACAACGCATACTACGATGCGACGTTGAACGAGATCGTGTTCCCCGCCGGCATCCTGCAGCCGCCGTTTTTCGATCCCAACGCGGACGATGCGGTGAACTATGGCGAGATCGGCGCCACCATCGGCCACGAAATCAGTCACGGGTTCGACGATCAGGGCTCGAAATACGACGCCGACGGTTCGCTTCACAATTGGTGGACGCCCGAGGATCGCAAGAACTTCGACGCCCGCACCGCGGCGCTCGCCAAACAGTACGATTCGTACGAGGCGCTGCCCGGCCTGCACATCAACGGCAAGCTGACCCTGGGCGAAAACATCGCGGATTTGGCGGGACTGGTGATCGCGTACAAGGCCTACCACATATCGCTGCACGGCAAGCCGGCGCCGGTTCTGAACGGCTACACCGGCGATCAGCGATTCTACATCGGCTATGGCCAAAGCTGGCGCCAGAAGGATCGTGAGGGCGCCGAGCGCGCGCAGCTTCTCTCCAACCCCCACAGCCCTGCGGCGTACCGGGTCAACGGCGTGGTGCGCAACGACGATGGCTGGTACGCGGCGTTCCCGGAGATCAAGGCCGGCGAGAAGTACTTCCTGCCGCCGGACCAGCGCGTGCGGCTGTGGTAGGGTGCTGGCCGTAGCGCGCGAGCGAGACTGACACTCGCGCGCCGGCGGTGGACCCGAGATGTCAACGACCGTGGCAGCCGGCAGACGGATCGACCGGGCATTCTCGGCGAAAGCGGTCGTGGACGGGCGCGAGTATCTGGGCTTCGCCGGCTTCGGCTATCTTGCTCTCACGGACATTCCCGAAATCCGTGCCGCGGTCGCGGACGCATTGGCGCGCGGCGTGGCGTTTTCACGCGTCATGCCGGGCGCCGCGCACGCGCTCGACAAGGAATTCGACGATGTCGAGGAGGCCGGCGCTCGCGCCCTGAACGCGGAGCGAAGCCTCTACTTCGCTACCGGCTACATGATCGGGATGGTTGGCCTGGCCGCGCTCGAGCTTGGCAACGCTCTGCTCGTCATCGACGAGCACGCCTACACGAACCTCAAGGATGCCGCGACGCTGAGCGGGCTGCCCGTCGCCGCGTTCCGCCACTGCGATGCCGATTCTCTCGCCGAAGCCATCCGCGCGCAGCTGAAGCCCGGACAGAAACCGGTGGTCATCACCGATGGTGTCTTTGGACCAACTGGGCGCATGCCGCCGCTCGCGGATTACGCTTCGGTGCTGGCGCCATACGGCGGACGGCTGTTGATCGACGAGTCGCATTCGTTCGGCACGGTCGGCGAGAACGGACGCGGCGCCGCCGAGCTGTGCGGCGTCGAATCCGTCGCCACCGTCGGTGCGACGTTGAGCAAGGCCTACTGCGCGCATGGCGCGTTGCTCGCCTGCTCGGCTGAGACAGCGGAGCGGTTGCGCAATGCTCCAATCATCCGCGCGTCGTCGGCAGGTTCGCCCCTGTCGGCTGCCGCATCGA
>DATIYG010000400.1:0-4999 GCA_035517755.1 Rhizomicrobium sp.
GAAGGGTGAGGCGGCCGATGCGCAGGCAAAGCTGCTGAAGGATCGCGCCTTCCAGCTTGTTGCCGATCCGACCAAGACGAGCGGCGTTCCGACCGCGCTGAAGCCGGTGCCGAAGTTCGAATTCGCGCCACTCGACAATGCTGTCGACAACCTGAAGAAGAGCGCCAGCGCCTACGACGATGCGTTTGCGAAGAACGCCGCGCATTTGTCGCCCGACCGCCGCGCCAGGCTGCTCGCGCTCATGCAGACGATCGATCAGACGCTTGCGCCTGAGAATGTCGGGCTGCCGGGCGGACGTGGCTGGTATAAGAACCTGATCTATGCACCCGGACGCTTCACCGGCTACGGCGCCAAGACTCTGCCGGGTGTGCGGGAAGCCATCGAGGACGAGCGCTGGGACGACGTGAACAAATACGCGAAATCGACCGCAGACGCGCTCAATGCCTACAGCACGCGCCTGGATCAGGCGACGGCCGTTCTGAACGGGAAGTGAGTGAGCGGGGCGCCAGTCCTGCTAAGCGCTTTAGCGCGAAGCAGGATGGCGGACAGGGAGGGATTTGAACCCCCGATACCCTTGCGGGTATGCCGCATTTCGAGTGCGGTGCATTCAACCACTCTGCCACCTGTCCGCGGGGTGGGGAGATATATAGGCGGCCCTTGGCTGCCGCAAGCGCCGCGCTAGCTCGGGCCGCGGAGCCATTCGACAGCGCTCTGCGCACCCGGGCCGCGCGCAAGCAGCGGCAGGATTTCATCCGAGGCGGCGCGCATCTCAACGTCGAATTGATAGGGCGGATTGACCAGCAAAAGGCCGGCGGCAGAAAGCTGTTCGCCCACGTCAGGCGGCCGCCCAACATCGATCGTGAGCCGCATCAGATCGGTCACGCCTGCAGCCAGAAGCTCCCCGCTCAATGCGTCCACGCGCGATGCGAGCTTCAGCGGATACCAGAGCAGGAATATGCCGGTGGCGAACTTGCGGGTGGCATCTGCGACCGTGCTGCCAAGGCGCTCGAATTCGTCCACATCCTCATAGGGCGGATCGATCAATACGAGCCCGCGACGCTCCTGCGGCGGCAGCTGGCGGGTGAGAGACAGGTAACCGTCCGCTTCGATCGCCCTGGCATTCCGGAACGGCGTCAGCGCCTGTCTGAGCCCAGCGAAATCTTCCGGATGTTTTTCGATGGCGACAAGGCGATCCTGCGGGCGCAGCAGCCTGGTGGCGATCAGCGGTGAACCCGGATATTTTGCCGGTCCGAAGTCACGAACAAGCGCCAGATAGTCCGCAAGCAACTGCGAATGCGCGACATGATCGCGAAGCTTCCCGATGCCTGCCGCCGCCTCGCCTGTCCGGACCGCTTCTTCCCAGCCAAGGTCATAGAGGGCGCGCCCCGCATGCGTATCGACGACGGCGAATGGCGCCGCCTTTCGCGCGAGATGCCGAAGGATGGCGACAAGCGCGAGATGCTTGTGGACGTCGGCGAAATTCCCCGCATGAAAGGCGTGGCGGTAATTCATGCCCGTTTGAAGCGCGGCGGCCGGCGCACGAGTTCGCCGCCACAGTTCGGGCAAGTGTGGTTCATTCCCGCCGAGCATGGCGCGCAGAAGGTGCATTCGTAGCTGCAAATGCAAACCTCGGGTGAGTCTGGCGCCAGCGGCTTTCCGCACCGTTCACAGGTCGCGCGCATTTCAAGAGCCATCTGATCACCCGCTACGAAGACCAGACCATTCAACGCCGGACCGGCTTGGCGTCAAGGTCGAGTTGTCGCCGGGGCCACTCCCGATGATACTTCACCAAATATCGCTCGGGCCGCCAGATTGGACATCAAGGACATCCTTCCCGTTCTCGGATACTTTCTTGCCGTGCTCGCGGGACTGGGCGCGATCTATACGGTCGCGGCGGCTGAGGCGGTCCGCCGCCTTGTCACGGGGGTGCTTGCGACTCGCATCGGCGCACCGCCCGTCACGATCCTCAAACCGCTGCACGGCGCAGAGCCACGGCTTGCCGAAAACCTACGCTCCTTCTTTGCGCAGGACTACGGCGCGCCGGTGCAGATTGTCTTCGGTGTCCAGGATGCGGCGGATCCGGCCCGGCAAGTGGCGCAAGCGGTTGCCAACGAAAATTCCGGCATCCGGTCGGACATCGTCATCGATCCCGCGGTGCATGGTGAGAACCACAAAGTGTCCAACCTCTCCAACATGATGTCGAAGGCCGCGCACGACATAATCATCGTGAGCGACAGCGACATTCAGGTTCAGCCGGATTGGTTGGCGCGGATCATGGCGGAACTGATGCAGCCCGATATCGGCGCGGTGACGTGCCTCTATTCCGGCGATGCGGCGGCAGGTGTCTGGTCGCAACTCGGTGCCATGGGCATCAACACGCAATTCCTGCCGAATGCCGCGCTCGGCCTTCAGTTGGGACTGGCGCATCCCTGCTCGGGTGCAACCATCGCCATCCGGCGGGAAACGCTGGTGGCGATCGGCGGGTTTGACGCCTTTGCGAATGAACTTGCCGACGACTATGCGATGGGAGAAGCGGTCAGGCGGCTTGGGCAATCGGTCAAGGTCGCGCCCATGATCGTCCGTCACACCAATGCAGACGCATCCGCGGCGGAGTTTTTTCGCCACGAGCTGCGCTGGGCCAGAACGATCCGCTCCATCGATCCGCTCGGCTATGCCGGCAGCATCGTCACCCAGCCCCTGCCCCTGGCGCTTCTTGCGGCAGCCTTATTGGGAGGGAGTCCGGCATCGATCGGCGCCGTCGCCGCCGCGCTTGTTGCCAGATTGTTCCTTAAATTGCGGATTGATAGGCTTGCGGGGCCGGTAGGTCCCCTATGGCTCTTGCCTCTGCGCGACCTCCTGTGGTTTGCGGTGTTTATAGTATCGTTCGCCGGACGGATGGTGACCTGGAAGAGCGCCCAACTCGAGGCGCGCCGTTCGCCGGCTTCGTGAGGTGTAGGTGATGCAAAAGACCCTGTTCCTTCAGGCGCCGTCGTTCGAAGGGTTCGATGGAGGCGCCGGCGCCCGTTACCAGATGAAGCGGGAAGTCCGTTCGTTCTGGTATCCGACCTGGCTGGCCCAGCCTGCCGCGCTGGTCGAAGGCAGCACGATGATCGATGCGCCGCCGCACGATCTGACGTTCGAGGACATCCAGTCCGAGATCCTGAAACACGATCTCGTCGTGATCCACACGTCCACGCCGTCGTTCAAATCGGACGTCATGACGGTGGAGAAGATCAAGGCGCTGAAGCCGGGCATCAAGGTGGGCCTGATCGGCGCCAAGGTCGCCGTCGATCCGGACGGCGCGTTGAAGATGTCAGACAGCATCGACTTCGTCGGCCGCAACGAATTCGACTTCACCATGAAGGAAGTGGCTGAGGACCGCGCCTGGGCCGATATCAAGGGTCTCAGCTACCGCAATCGCGACGGTGTCATCGTCCACAATGAGGAACGCGAAATCCTCATGGACATGGATCAGTTGCCGTCGGTGCTGCCGGTCTACAAGCGCAGCCTCGACGTCACGAAATACTTCGGCGGGTATCTCAACCATCCATACATGTCCTGGTATACGGGCCGCGGCTGCAAATCGCGCTGCACCTTCTGCCTGTGGCCGCAGACGGTCGGCGGACACAAATACCGCTATCGTTCAATTCCCACGGTTGTCGAAGAAGTGAAATACCTGCGCCGCGAATTCCCGCAGGTGAAAGAGATCTTCTTCGACGACGATACGCTGACGGACAATCTCCCGCGCGTGGAAGAATTGGCGCGTGAGTTGGGCAAGCTCGGTGTCACCTGGTCGTGCAACGCCAAGGCCAACGTGCCGCGCAAGACGCTTGAAGTGATGAAAGACAACGGCTTGCGCCTTCTGCTTGTCGGCTATGAGAGCGGCAATCAGAAGATCCTGCACAACATCAAGAAGGGATTGCTGGTCGAGGTTGCCAAGCGCTTCTCGAAGGACTGCCGCGAACTCGGCATTCTTGTGCACGGCACGTTCATTCTCGGCCTGCCGGGTGAGACCAAAGAGACCATTCAGGAGACGCTGGAGTTCGCGAAGCTGGTGAACCCGCGCACGTTGCAGGTTTCGCTGGCGGCACCCTATCCCGGCACGTTTCTCTACAAGCAGGCGAAGGAGAACGGCTGGTTCGCCGATATGGACCTGCTGACGGAAGACGGCACGCAGATCGCGCCGCTCAACTATCCGAACCTCAGCCACACCGAGATCTTCGATTCCGTCGAGGAGTTCTACAAGAAATTCTACTTCCGCCCGTCCAAGATCGCCGAGATCGTCGGCGAGATGCTCACCTCGCGCGACATGATGGTGCGGCGGCTACGCGAAGGGGTCGAATTCTTCAACTTTATCCGCCAGCGGCACGACTACGCGTGAAAGGCCTGATCGTCACGGCTGATGATTTCGGCGCTGCGCCAGAAGTGAACGACGCCGTCGAACTGGCGCACCGCAACGGGATTCTGACGGCGGCGAGTTTGATGGTGACCGGACCTGCCGCAACCGATGCGGTTGCGCGCGCCCGCCGCATGCCAAGCTTGCACGTCGGCTTGCATCTGACTCTGCTGGAGAGCCGGCCCGTGCTGCCCGCGGCGCAGGTCCCCGACCTTGTCGATTCGGGTGGGCTTTTCCGCACTGACATGGGCCGGTTTGGCGTCGACATCTTCACCCGCGCTTCCGTGCGACGGCAGATTGCCGACGAAGTCACGGCGCAGTTCGAGGCCTACCGGTCGACCGGCTTGCCGCTCGATCACGTCAATGCCCACAAGCATTTCCACGTGCATCCGACGCTGGCTGGCATGATCCTGCGGATCGGGGCGCGCTACGGCATGCGCGCCATCCGCGTTCCGTACGAGCCGCGCGCCACATTGCGCGCCGTCGAACCGAAAGCCCACATCGATTTCGCACTCGATACATTGCCCTGGGCTGCGCTGCTGCGGGCCAGAGCATCGGTGGGCCACGTATCCACGAGCGATTTCGTGTTCGGCTTGCGCTGGT
>DATIYG010000401.1:0-14505 GCA_035517755.1 Rhizomicrobium sp.
GATACCAAGCCCGCGTTCACGCAGGATCGCGCGCGCGACATCATCGGCAATCTGCAGAAGGTCGTCACCGCGCATGGCATCGACAAGCAGATGCTCGTGCCGATCAACGGCACGCGGCAGTGGATCACGGTGCGCGGGCGCGATCTCCGCAACCCGATCCTGCTGTTCCTTCACGGCGGCCCGGCGGCGCCGGAAATGCCGACCAGCTGGACCTTCCAGAACGGATGGGAGGATTACTTCACCGTGGTGCAATGGGACCAGCGTGGGTCCGGCAAGACCTACAACGCCAACAATCCGGCGAAGATCGCGCCGACGCTCACGCCCCCGCAAATGGAAGCCGATGTCGACGCGATGGTGCAGTACCTGCGCGTGACCTATCACAAGCCGAAGATCATCGTGCTGGGCCATTCCTGGGGTTCGCTGCTCGGCATCATTCTGGCGCACAAGCATCCGGAATGGCTGTACGCCTATGTCGGGATCGGTCAGATGATCGATACGATCGCGAGCGAGCGGGAAAGCTACGAGGACCTCCTGAAGATCGCCGCGGCACGGCACAACGCGCAGGCGCTGAAGGAGCTTCGCGGCATCGCGCCCTATCCCGGGCCGGCACTCGATCTCAACAAGGTCAACATCCAGCGCAAATGGGGCGTGAAGCTCGGCGGGTTGAGCTGGGGCCGCGACAATTACGCGTATTATTACCGCGCCGCAGACCTGTCCCCCGACTATTCGAATGCCGATGTGGACGCGATCGACAAGGGCTCGGCGCTGTCGCTGCCGCGGCTCATCGGGGCCTTCGGCAATTTCGATTACAGCAAGGTCACCGATTTCCGCTGCCCAATCGTCATCTTCAATGGCCGCCACGACGACACCGTGTCGGCGAAGGTAACGGCGGCCTGGTTTGCCAAAGTGCACGCGCCGGTCAAGAAGCTGGTGTGGTTCGAGAATTCCGCCCACATGCTCCAGATCGAGGAGCCCGGGCGCGTCCTCGTGCATCTGGTCGAAGATGTGCGCCCGCTCGCTGGGCCGCTCCCGAATTAGCGCATGGCGCCCGCGCTTGATTCTGTCATCGGACCTCTGACACCCTCCCGCCTTCGCTATCCAAGGAGGAGCAGATGGCATTGATCGTTTACGGTGCGTCCGTGTCGCCGTTCGTGCGCAAGGTTCGCGTGATGCTGGCCGAGAAGGGCCTGAAGTACGAGCTCGATCCCGTGGCGCCGTTTCCGCCGCGTCCCGAATTCCTTGCCATCTCGCCGCTCGGCAAGATCCCGGCGTTCCGCGATACCGATTTGCCGGAGCCGAACACGTTGTCGGATTCCACGGTCATCTGCGACTACATCGAACACAAATATCCGACGCCGCCGCTGTTTCCGGCCGCGCCTTACGATCGGGCCCGCGCGCTGTGGTTCGAGGAATATGCGGATTCCTTCGTCGCCGGAAATCTGGTGCGCGGCCTGTTCTTCGAGCGCATCGTCAAGAAGATGCTGAAACAGGAGACCGATGACAGCGTGTGCCAGAAGGCCTTGCGCGAGGACATGCCGAAGGTCTGCGCCTATCTGGAAAAGGAACTGGGCGGCAACGACTACCTCATCGGCAATACCTTCTCCATCGCCGACATCTCGATCGCCTCGATGTTCGTCAACATCCATCACGCCGGCGAGAAGGCCTGTTCATCGAAGGTGGATGCCTACATCAACCGCATCCACGCGCGGCCGTCGTTCCGTGCGGTGATCGAGGAGGAGACGCCGTTCGTTCAGCGGTTCCGCGCCGCCTGAGCCTTTATACGCCGCACCGCGGCCCACTGGTTGAGAGCCTCGACGATTCCGGAGAACGCTACCGCGAAGTAGAGATAGCCGCGCGGGATGTGGAAGTGCATCCCGTCGGCTATCAGCGACATGCCGATGAGCAACAGGAAGCTCAGCGCCAGCATCTTCACCGTGGGGTTGCGCTGCACGAACTCGCCGACCGGGCCTGCAGCCGCCAGCATCACCAGCATGGCGATCATCACGGCAGCCACCATGATCGACAGGTATTCAGCCATTCCGACGGCCGTCACCACGGAATCGATAGAGAAGATCAGATCGAAGATCGCGATCTGCGCGATGATTCCGCCGAAGCTCGCGCGAAGCCGGCGCGCATTCTCTTGCTCGCTGCCCTCCTCGCCTTCGACCATGAGGTGGATCTCGCGCGTGCCCTTGCTCAACAGGAACAGCCCGCCGGCGATGAACACCAGATCGCGCCAGGAGAACGCGAGACCTCCGACCGTGATCGCGGTCGTCGACAGGTGGATGATGGCGGCAAGGCCGGACAGCAGGGCCACCCGCATGACGAACGCGAGCGAAAGCCCGATACGCCGTGCCGCCGGCCGCTTCGCCTTCGGCAACTGGTTCGAGGCCAGCGACAGGAAGATCACGTTGTCGATGCCGAGCACGATCTCGAGCACAGTGAGAACGGCGAGGCTCGCCCAGGCATGCGGATCGGTCAGGAGCTGAAGCATCAGCTGGCAACCTGCTCGCCAAGATATCGACGCTCCGCTTCCCCCCTTGTGGGGGAAGCTGTCAGCAGACGCGTAAGCGTCCGATGACTGAAGGGGGGATGTTGATCTCGAGCACCCCCCTTCCGTCTCGTCCTCGCAGAGCGAGGACGAGCCACCTTCCCCCACAAGGGGGGAAGGAGATGCGAGAATTCAGAAACGAGATTTCGAGTCAAAACCACTGCCGCGCCAGCTCCGGGAACACATACAACAACGTCTCGCGGCAGGTGAGAAGGCCTATCCCCATGCCGAAGCACACATCGCTGAGATAGTGGGAATTCAGCGCCGCCCGCGTGAAGGAGAGATAAAGGGCAATGGCAAACCACAGCCAGGCCAGCCCCGGCACCGCCCCGCTCATCACCACGGCCACACAGGTGATGGTCAGCGCGTGGCCGGAGGGAAACGAGTCATACTGCGGGCTGTAGTGGAACAACCGGAAGCCATAGAGGCCGTGCTCGATCTCGTCGCGCGGCCGCCTGCGGCCGACGACGATCTTCAGCGCATGCAGGACGGCGCTGCCGATGGCGAGGCAGGCGAGATAGGCCAACGACGTGCGATAGATCCGCACAAGCAAGGGATCGGCGCCGGCGAAACGGATCGCCAGCCACGACAGCGCGATCACCACGAGGCACAGCGTGAGCCAGCGCGCACCCTTGGCGTAGTCCGTGGTCAGGCGGATGCGGCGAAACCAGCGCTGCGGGATATGGTCGTGAAAGAAATGCGCCGCCCGCCGGTCAATAGCGAAGCAGCCCACTCCGATCAGCAGAGAAAGAAGTCCAGCCCACAGCAGCATGGGCGGCGTGATTGCCCGGTCTGTCCGGCCCTGTCAAACGCGGCTCCTGCGCGCTAACATCGCGGCAACCGCTATCTCCGGAGGAACCCAAATGGATTTCGATTATTCGCCGCGCCAGCGCGAGTGGATGAAGCGCGTCGGCGACTTCATGGACGCGTACATCTTCCCGGCCGAACAGGTCTATCAGGAGCAGATGGGCAAGGCCCGCGAAGACGGCAATCCGTGGATCGTCGTGCCGGTCGTCGAGGACCTGAAGAAGAAGGCCAAAGCGCAAGGCCTGTGGAACATGTTCTTGCCGCACAGCGAGCACGGCGCGGGCCTTTCCAATCTCGACTACGCGCCGCTGTCGGAAATGATGGGACATGTCGGGTTTGCATCGGAGGCGTTCAACTGTTCCGCGCCGGACACCGGCAACATGGAGGTGCTCGACCGTTATGGCAGCCCGTACCAGCAGGACAAATGGCTGAAGCCGCTGCTCGAAGGCGAGATCCGCTCCGCCTACATCATGACGGAGCCGGCGGTCGCGTCATCGGACGCCACCAACATTTCCACGCGCATCGAGAAGAAAGGCGATCACTATGTGATCAACGGCCGCAAATGGTGGTCGTCGGGCGTCGGCGATCCGCGCTGCAAGATCATGATCGTGATGGGCAAGACCGATCCCGACGGCGACAAATACCGCCAGCAGTCGCAGATCCTCGTGCCGATGGACACGGCCGGTGTCACGGTGAAACGGATGCTGCCGGTGTTTGGTTTCGACGACGCGCCGCATGGCCATGGCGAAGTGGTGTTCGAGAATGTGAAGGTTCCGGTGGAGAACATGATCCTGGGCGAAGGCCGCGGGTTCGAGATCGCGCAAGGCCGCCTCGGCCCCGGGCGCATCCATCACTGCATGCGCACCATCGGCGTGGCGGAGCGGGCGCTGGAGCAGATGTGCCGGAGGCTCCTGTCGCGCGAGGCGTTCGGCAAGAAGATCGCCGAGCATTCGGTGTGGGAGCAGCGCGTCGCCGAAGCGCGTACGAATATCGACATGTGCCGCCTGCTCACGCTGAAAGCCGCCGACATGATGGACAAGGTCGGCAACAAGGTTGCGCGCACGGAAATCGCCATGATCAAGGTGGCGGCACCGCGCATGGCGCTGAAGATCATCGACGACGCCATTCAGGCGTGGGGTGGCGCCGGTGTCACGACCGATTCCGGTCTCGCGCGCATGTATGCCAGCATGCGCACGTTGCGATTGGCCGACGGCCCGGACGAGGTGCACAACCGCACGCTGGCTCGCCTCGAATACGGCAAGTACATGAACCTGCCGCGGAAGGAGCGCGCGGCGTAATATCGTCTGGTATCGTTAGGCCCCGGCGCGGCGGGCGAACTCCCAGCCGCGCTCGGCGAGCGCGCGCACGGGTCCGGCGTCGGCGGTTGCATTGGCGCTGGATGCCGTGCCGTCGCGCACCCGGCCGATGATGCCCTGCAGGATCGCCGCGATGCGGAAGAAATTGTAGGCGGCGTAGTAATTCATGTTCGGCGCTTCAGCGCGGTGCGTCCGGCGCAAGTACGTGGCGGCGTAGTCTTCCATCGATGGAATGCCCATCGCGGCGAGGTCGGCCGTCAGCAATCCGCCGCCGCCGCTCGTCAGTCCCTCCGGCATCTGCCATTGCATTAGGTGATAGGTGAAGTCGGCCATCGGATCGCCGATGGTGGAAAGCTCCCAGTCGAGCACCGCCAGCACGCGCGGCTCGGTCGGATGCAGGATCATGTTGTCGAGCCGGTAGTCGCCATGCACGATGGAATCGCGTGCATCCTGCGGCAGATGTTGCGGGAGCCATTCGATCAGCTGCTCCATTTCGTCGATGCGCTCGGTTTCCGAAGCTTTGTACTGCTTGCCCCAGCGCGCGATCTGCCGTCCGACGTAATTGCCCGGCTTGCCGAAATCGGAAAGGCCAAGCGCCTGCCAGTCGAGATTGTGCAGACGCGCGAAGGTTTCGTTCATCGCATCGTAGATGGCAGTGCGCTGCGCCGGCGTCTGGTCGGGCAGGAGAGGGCCCCAATAGATCCGGCCCTCCACGTAGTCCATCACGTAGAAGATCGTGCCGATGACATTCTCGTCCTCGCACAGCAGGTACGGGCGGGCGACGGGAAATCCGGTCGGATACAGCGCCGAGATGATGCGGTATTCGCGATCGACCGCGTGCGCGCTCGGCAGCAGCTTTCCTGGCGGCTTGCGGCGCAGAACATATTTCCGGTTCGGCGTGACGAGCTGATAGGTCGGGTTGGATTGCCCGCCCTTGAACTGGCGCACGTCCAGCGGCGCGCGAAAATCCTCGATGTGCTCGGCGAGATAGCGTTCCAGCCGCGAAGCATCGAAGCGGTGCGCCTCGCGCACATCCTGAGTCCCTGAGAATTTCTCCTGCCGGTCGTCGATTGCCGCTTCCGCCATGGGTGCTCCGCTGTCGCGCCCGGCAAGCTAGCGCAAGTGCTGCACCGTCCAACAGCAGGAAATGTGCGGATTTGGCACGGAGAACGGGGACTTTCCCGCCAAAAGCCACTCGGGCATCCCTTAACGAGCCATTATCTCCGGCCACCTAGGATTGACGATCCACAGTCGAAAGCGCCCGGACCCGGGTTCGCCGGGTTCGCGCGAACGCATTTGGGCAAGTCGATAGACAGACCATGATCACCGATACGGTCGATACGATTGACTCGCACGAGCGCATCGCCGCGGTGCGCCTGTCGACTGCGCTGAAGCTGGCGCTGCCGGTCTACATCCTCTGCCTCGCCGCCATCACGCTGTCGCGGATGAAGGGTATCCTGCCGCCGATCTGGCTCGCCAATGCCGTGGTGGTGCACGCGCTGCTCAGCCACTCACGTCGCTATTGGCCATCCCTGCTGCTTGTCGCTTACCTTGCAGACGTCCTTGCGGCGTTCTCCATCGGCGATTCGATGGTGCAGGCCTTTTCGCTGCCGCTCTTCAACATGGTCGAGTGTGTGCTCGTGGCGGTACCGCTGCGGCTGCTCGATTATGACAAGAATTTCGCGCGGCCCCAGTCCCTCCTTGTGTTCTATGCGCTCGCGGCCGTGGCGCCGCTTGTATCGAGCGTGCTTGGTGCGGGTTCTCTTTATTTCGAGTTCGGCCGCCCGTTCCTCGCCACCGCCATTACCTGGTACGGTGCTGCCGCGCTCGGCCTGTTCATTCTGGTGCCGCCGTTGATGACGGTTCGCGCGCGCGCACTGGCGGAGATGTTTTCACGCGACAAGTTGGCCGGAACCGCATTCGGGTTCGCAGTGATGTTTTGCACGCTCGGCGCGAACTACGTTTTCCATGGTCACCCGATCGCATTCCTGTTCTTTCCCGCGGTCATTCTGCTCGCTTTTCAACGCGGCTTTGCGGGCGGCACTGTCGGCGTTGCGATTGCCGCGGCCTACTTTCTGGTGCCCGTCTTGCTGAACGATCCCAATGCGGCTTTGAAGTCGTACGGTGCGATGGAACAGCTCATGGTGTTGCAGCTCTTCGTCGCGGTCATGGGACTCTCGGTTATCCTCGTCGGTGCCGCGCTGGAAGAACGGCGCGGGCTCGAGCGCGGTCTGGCGGCGGCGATCGACCGCGCCGAGGAAGCGCGCGAAGTGGCGCTGGTGGCGCGCGAGGAAGCGCTGATCGCTCGCGAGGTTGCGGAGGAAGCGAGCCGCGCCAAATCCATGTTCCTTGCCAACATGAGCCATGAACTGCGCACGCCGCTGAACGCGGTGATCGGGTTCTCACAGACCATGGAAGAAGAGACATTCGGTCCGCACGCGAACCCAAAGTACAGGGAGTATTCCGGTCTGATCCACCGCGCGGGCGCCCATCTGCTCGAAGTGATCAACGACATCCTCGACATGTCGCGCATTGAGGCGGGAAAGTTCGAGCTTCGCTGCGAAAGTGTCGATGCGGCCGCGGTTGCCACCGATTGTGTGGCTATGATGCAGGACGCCGCATCGCGCGGCGGACTGACGATTCACGCTGCCATCGGCAAGGAGCCGATGCTTGTCCATGCCGACCGGCGCGCCCTGAAGCAGATCCTGCTCAACCTGCTGGGCAATGCCGTGAAGTTCACGCTCTCGGGCGGCCGCATCGATGTGTCGGTGGCGCCCAGCGACGGCGGCGTGACCATCAGCGTGCGCGATACCGGCATCGGCATTCCGGCGGCCAAGTTGCAGAACGCGGGCAGCCCGTTCATGCAATTCCACGAGGGGACAGGACGGCAAGGCACGGGCCTCGGCCTTGCACTCGTGCGTTCGCTCACGGGAATGCAGGGCGGCTCGTTCCATATCGAGAGCCGCGAGGGTGCGGGCACGGTCGTGACAGTGACGCTTCCCGATAGCGAATCCACCCGCGCCGCTGCTTGAATCCATCTCGGCTCCGGATTCGGCAAACATTGCTGCGTCCCGAAACCATTCGCTACGAGTCCCCGGCGCTTGCACCCGGGTGTGCGGAGCGTCTTGGCTAATTGAGCGTTAAGACGCCGGCAGGTCGGCATTTTGAACGGTGATTTGTTTACCGTCTCCCAAGGAATGAGCGCCGGTTAACGGGTCGTTATGGGGCGATTTGTAGCCTGAAGGCCTGATGAAGGGCCGAGCCGCGACTTTCATGACGTTTCGCGTGTCCCCCGCGCGTGCCAGGACCGGTGCGATGCCGTCGGTTCAGACACTCTGGCGGGTGGCTGCGGCCGTTTTTGTCGTCACGGTCCTGTGCCTGGTCGTGTCTCATCGGGCGACGCTGCCGCCGATCTGGTTCCCGAACGCGATCATCGTCTACGCGCTGTTGCGCAATCCGCGCGCCGCGTGGCCCGCACTTCTCGCCGTCTGCGGTGTCGCCGAAGGTGCAGGCCATTTCCTCGTCGGCCAGGGCCTGGCGCTTTCGCTCGGCCTTCCCGTTTTCGATCTGCTCGAAGCGGTCCTCATCGCGCTTCCCCTGCGAATGATGCGGCTGGACCGCGACTTTGCCGACCCGCGCACGCTGCTCGTCTTCTACCTGCTGCTCGTGATACCCGCGCCCGCGATCTCCTCGTTCCTCGGAGCGGTTTACGTGCAGCGCGTGATCGGCGGCGAGTTCCTCGCCACCTGGCTCATCTGGCTTGGCGCCAAGGCGCTGGCCCAAGGATTGCTGCTGCCGCTGCTGATGACGGTGCGGTGGTCCGCCTTCAAGGAGATGCTGAGCAAGGCGCAGCTCCCAGGCACCATTCTCTATCTGTCGATGTTCGCCGGCATCATCGTTCTGAACGAGACCTTCATCACCTATCCGTTTGCCTTCTTCTTCTTCCCGGCTGTCGTGCTGCTGACCTTCCAGCGCGGCTTTGCCGGCGGCGCCGTCGGCACGCTGATTGCCGGCGTCTACATGATCATTCCGGTGCTGCTTGGTGCGGCCGGCAGCGGCATCAAGGAGCACTCGGTCGCCGCGCAGATCGAGATCATCGAAGGCTTCGACCTGATCATCGGCTTCTCGGTCATCCTGGTCGGCGCGGCCCTCGATCGGCGGCGCAAGCTCGAGCGCGGCCTTGCCGAGGCGCATGAGGCTGCACTGGTCTCGCGCGACGCGGCTGAGGCGGCCAACCGCGCCAAGACCATGTTCCTTGCCAATATGAGTCATGAGCTGCGCACGCCGCTCAACGCCGTCATCGGATTTTCCGAGCTGATGCACGACGAGCTTTACGGCCCGCTCGGGCATCAGCGCTATCGCGAGTATGCCGGTCAAATTCACGAAGCCGGGCGTCACCTGCTCGACCTCATCGGCGACATTCTCGACATGTCGAAGATCGAGGCGGGCAAGTACGAGATCGCGCGCGAAGACATCGCGGTCGATCTTCTGGTCGGCGATTGCCTGGAGATGATGCGTGAGCAGGCAGCCCAGACCGGCGTGCAGTTGCGGTCGGAGTTCAGCGGCTTCCAGACGGTGCATGCCGATCGCCGTGCGTTGAAGCAGATCCTGCTCAACCTCTTGTCCAACGCGATCAAGTTCACCGGCGATGGCGGGCAGGTGACCGTCCGCTCGGTTGTCGGCAGCGGCAAGTGGCTGTTGTCGGTGCAGGATACCGGCGTCGGTATTCCTCCCGAGGAACTGGCGCGATTGGGCAACCCCTTCGTTCAGCTCCGGCCCAACGCCGGGGTGACACAGCAGGGAACGGGGCTGGGCCTGGCCCTGGTGCGTGGTCTTGCCGAAATGCATGACGGCACGATGCTGATCGACAGCGAGAACGGCAAAGGCACGACCGTCACGATCGAGATCCCGCTCGAGCAGTCACGCCTGGCGGCTTAGGCTCCAACGAATAGCGCCAAAGCAAAACGGGCGGCAGACTGGCCGCCCGTTTCGTGTTATTCGCGATGCGCGAGGATCAGCTGACCGGTTTGGCCGGTGTCTGCTCCGATGCCGGCGCAGCCGCGGCCTGAGCGGCCTTGTCGCCAAGCGGTACGGTGATCGGGTTGTTATAGTGGTAATCCGCACCGCTGGCCGCATCGACGGCACCGCCGATCACGACGCCGCCAACGCCGCCGAGGATGTTACCTGCGGTGGCCGCACCGAAATGCGACGCGGCGACGACGTGTCCGTCGGCAAGGCCTGGCTTTGTGCAGGTGACATTGAGATCGGTCCTGGACTTGTGCACGACGACACTGCCCGGCGAACTGACGTACCACGTGCCCTGCGAATTGGTGAGCGTGCATTGCGCACCGGTAACTGGCGTGGTGTTCACCGACACCGTTTGCGTTGTGCCCTCGACGATTGTGGCGCAACCGGACAATGCTGCGCCAAGCGCGGCGACGGCCGCGATTGCAGTCAACTTCATGCTTAGCCCCTTAGCCAAAGGATGATGGACGCCTCTTATTCGCGCCGTCCACACAGGCCTAGAAGGAATCGTGTCGCGAGCAAATGTGTCGCGCGCGAAAACAAATGTTAAGTGCATCGGTTCGCCCAGTGGCTAAAGAGGGCCATAAACCAAATGATCCTATAATCGGGAATGAGAGACGGTCGCGGTAGCCTGGCTTTCAGATCCTCCGAGAAACAAAAACGGGCGGCATGACGGCCGCCCGTTTCGCTTGCATCGCTTGTACGTCGGGGATCAGCTGACCGGTTTGGCCGGCGCCTGCTCCGATGCGGGCGCAGCCGCTGCCTGAGCTGCCTTGTCGCCCAGCGGCACGGTGATCGGACTGTCGTAGTGGTAGTTCGCACCGCTCGCCGCGTCGATGCCGACGCCGATCAGGCCGCCTGCAATCACATTGCCCATGGTTGTTGCGCCGAAATGTGACGTCGCAACCACGTGCCCGTCGGCATAGCCCGACTTGGTGCACGTGATGTCTAGATCGTTCTTCGTCTTGTGCACGGTGGTCGAGCCCGGTGTGGTCACGTACCAGGTGCCCTCCGAGTTCCTGAGCGTGCAATTTGCGCCCATCACGGGCGTCGTGTTGACCGACACCGGTTGAGTCGTGCCTTCGACGATCGTGGCACAGCCCGACAAAGCTGCGCCAAGCGCGGCCACAGCCGCGATTGCTGTCACTTTCATGATTGGCCCCCTTAGCCCAAACGTAAGATGAAACTTTATAGAGGCCGGGGTAATGCCGAGCCAGAACAAAAGTGCGCATGGCAAATGGGGGTCGCCGATCGATGCGAATGCTAAATCAAACCACCGCAATAACAATTTCGACCGAAGAGGCAGAAGGGCGGGGAACGCGGGCCGTGGCCACCCCGTTGTCGTGCCAAGAGTGCAGCATTGCTTCTCCGGGCGGTCTTCGGGCCGCCCTCTTTTTTTGGCTGAGCTGCGAAAGACTCGCGGCGGCCCCACCGGGGACAGTGAGGCCGCCTTTCTCCAAGTCTTGAAGGGGAGGAGAACTCTCCCGTGTCTCGTGGGCGGGAGAGACTTTTGTAGGTAAGG
This sequence comes from Rhizomicrobium sp., assembly GCA_035517755.1. Taxonomy (GTDB): domain Bacteria; phylum Pseudomonadota; class Alphaproteobacteria; order Micropepsales; family Micropepsaceae; genus Rhizomicrobium. The sequence continues at coordinate 11,222 of DATIYG010000401.1, forward strand.
CGCTGACTCTTCGATGGAAACTCACGTTTGCGAGAGCGAAACGGTCGCACCCCGTCTGACCTGCGCAACTTGGCTGAAGAAGCAGGAATGTCTTTCCCTGCAATGTGTTAGAACAACCTGTGGTCACGCTTTCCGGCACATTCGCGTCTGCAGCAAAATCGGATTGCCGCGGCCCCAGAGCGGAAATTTGGGCCGTATGCCGAAGTAAGTGCGGTTTTTGGGGCACTCATGCGGTAGCCAAGCCAGCCTCATCGTTTGCGAGTCACGGAAGTATCATTTGATAAAAGGGGCTACTCTGAACGGGTCTAGGGATTCCGGTAACCTCTCCGTCACCAGCTTGCGGGATATCCGTCACACGCCCCGAAAATCGTTGGCCGATCAGGAACTTCCCCTTGACCGGTCTTTGGAATCCGACAAGGTTAACCAATCGCCGGGAGTGCCGGCGGGAGAGCTACCCTCGGGGGGAGGGATGATCAAATCGGAGCTAGTGGCGCGGCTGTCTCAGCGCTACCCGCACCTCTACCACCGCGATGTCGAGCGGATCGTGACGACGGTGCTGGATGAAATCAGCAAGGCGCTGGCGCACGGCCATCGCGTGGAGCTTCGCGGCTTTGGCGCCTTCTCCGTGAAAGTGCGGCCATCGCGCGTGGGGCGCAACCCACGCACCGGGGAAGCCGTTCAGGTTGCTGCCAAGAAGGCTCCGTTCTTCCGTACCGGCAAGGAACTCCGGGAACGGTTGAACGGACATGTCGCCGTCACGCCGTCCAAACAGACGGCCGACACGCACGTCGGGCCGTGACGCCCTTGCCGGTCCGGGCAGCAACGCCTAGACCGGCAGCGATGATTTCAAATCCCATCCATGTGGCGCTGGACACGCCGGATTTGGCGCAAGCGCTGGCGCTGGCGAAGGCCGTGCGGCCGCATGTGGGCGGGCTGAAGGTCGGGCTCGAATTCATCACGGCGCAGGGGCCGGCGGGTATCCGTCAGGTTGTGTCGTTGGGATTGCCCGTGTTCGCAGACGTAAAGTTCCACGATATCCCGAACACCGTGGCCGGTGCGGCGCGCGAGATCGCGCGGCTCGGGTGCGCGATGTTCAACATCCATGCGTCCGGTGGCGAAGCAATGATGCGCGCGGCGAAAGAGGCCGCGGCGTCCGTCGATCCGAAGGTGAAGGTGCTCGGCGTGACGGTGCTGACAAGCCTCATCGAGCATGACCTGCGCCTGGTGGGACAGGCCGACAACGTGGCCGACCAGGTGCAGCGGCTCGCGGCGCTGGCGAAGGCCAGTGGGCTCGACGGCGTGGTGTGCAGCCCGCGCGAGATCGCCCTGGTGCGCAAGATTTGCGGACCGGATTTCCTGATCGTGACGCCCGGTGTCCGCCCCGCCGGCTCCGAGCTCATCGATCAGAAGCGCGTGACGGGGCCGCGCGAAGCCATCGCCGCCGGCGCCGACATCCTCGTCGTTGGGCGGCCGATCACAGCCGCTGCCGATCCCGCCGCCGCGGCGCGAGCGATCGCGGAGCAATGCATGGTGGCCGCGAGCTAGGGTAAGCGGTGGTCGAGAACAAGACCAAGCCGACCGCGCAAAGCGTCGCCGCCTTTCTTGCGGCATTGCCCGATGGCAAGCGCGCCGATGCCAAGGCGCTGGCGGACTTGATGCAAGACGTCAGCGGCGAGAAGCCGAAAATGTGGGGGCCGTCCATCATCGGCTTCGGCACGCATCACTATGTGTACGAAAGCGGCCGCGAAGGCGATGTGCCGCTGATCGGATTCTCGCCGCGGAAGCCGGCTTTCGTGATCTATGGCGCGATCGGTTCAGACGGCGCGGACGCGCTGCTCGCAAAACTCGGCAAGCACACGACCGGGAAGGGCTGCCTCTATGTGAAATCGCTCGCCGATGTCGATCGCAAGGTGCTGACGACCTTGCTGCAAAAGGCAGTCGCGAAAAAGCGGGCGAAGTCTGCGGCCTAGCCGCTCTCCGCCGCCGTTTGCTTGCTTTCCGGCGGCCGCCATTTCATAAGCCCACCATGTCTGTTCAGGTGAAAATCTGCGGGATCGCCAGCGTCGAAGCGGCCGACGCGGCGGCGAAGGCTGGCGCGGATTACGCCGGCCTCGTGTTCTTCCGCCGCTCGCCGCGCTATCTGCAACTGGCGCAGGCGATGGCAATTGCCGAGCGATTGCGGGGACGCTCCCGCACCGTTGCGCTGATTGTCGATGCGACGGACGCCGAGATCGAGAGCGTAGCGCGCGCCGTGAAACCGGATATCCTTCAATTGCACGGGAACGAAACCGTCGAGCGCGTTGCAGCCATAAAATCGCGATGGAACATTCCGGTCATGAAGGCTTTGGCGATTGCGGAAGCGGGCGACTTCGCCTCCGTCGCCGCCTATGAACGCGTCGCCGACATGCTCCTGTTCGACGCCAAGGCACCGGCGAATGCGACGCGTCCCGGCGGCCACGGCGCCTCGTTCGACTGGCAGTTGCTCCGTGGACGGACCTTCTCGCGGCCATGGCTGCTGGGTGGCGGCTTGAATGCAGAGAATGTGGCACGCGCCATCGGCATTTCCGGTGCGGCAGCCGTCGACTGCTCCTCCGGCGTGGAAACGGCGCTGGGCATCAAGGATCCGCAACTGATCCGCGACTTCGTCGCCGCAGCGCGCAGCGCGCAATATGCCGAGGCGGAGCGATGACCAAATTGCCGCCGAACTCCTATCGCTCCGGCCCCGACGATCAGGGCCATTTCGGCGCCTATGGCGGCCGATTTGTTGCCGAAACACTGATGCCGCTCGTGCTCGAACTCGAGCGCGCCTACGAAGCTGCAAAAGGCGATCCGAAATTCCACGCAGAGCTGAACGGTCTGCTCACGCATTATGTCGGGCGTCCCAGCGCGCTTTATTTCGCCGAGCGCCTCACGCAGCATCTGGGCGGTGCGAAGATTTATCTGAAGCGCGAAGACCTCAACCACACCGGCGCGCACAAGATCAACAATTGCCTCGGCCAGATCCTGCTCGCCCGCCGCATGGGCAAGACGCGCATCATTGCCGAGACCGGCGCCGGTCAGCACGGCGTGGCGACGGCGACGGTCGCGGCACGCTTCGGCTTGCCGTGTGTCGTCTATATGGGCGAGGTCGATATCGAGCGGCAGAAGCCAAACGTGTTCCGCATGCATCTGCTGGGCGCCGAAGTCCGCCCGGTGACGAGCGGCTCGCGCACGCTCAAGGATGCGATGAACGAGGCGCTGCGCGACTGGGTCGCCAACGTCCACGACACGTTCTACATCATCGG
>DATIYG010000402.1:0-3075 GCA_035517755.1 Rhizomicrobium sp.
GGCGATTGTCTCGTTTGGAAGATTGGCGGTCCGAATGTGAACGAACCACTGAAGCGACCGCTCAAATCCGCTGAAGTCCGATCGACGGTCTCCTTCGTGTCCTTGGTGGTCTTCGTGGTAAAATTATTTCACCACAAAGGACACCAAGGAGATTCAGCCAGCCTTGCGCGGCGCGTAGCGATGCAGGAGCGAACCGTGATCGCGCAGCCAGGCCTGCGCCCTGTCCGGATTGTTCACCAGTTCCGCCACCAGCCGCCAGAAGCGTGGCCCGTGATTCATCTCCTTCATGTGCGCTACTTCGTGCGCCACCACGTAGTCGAGCACGAAGGGCGGCGCCAAGATCAGCCGCCAGGAGAACGACAGCGATTTCGCCGTCGAGCACGAGCCCCAGCGGCTGGCCGTGTCGCGGATGGTGAGGCGCTTCGGTGCGGTGTCGAGATAAGCCGCCATTTCGAACGAGCGCGCTTCCAGAACCTTGCGCGCTTCGCGCTTGAGGAAATCCAGCACCCGGCGGCCGGCGTGTTCGCTCCACCCCGTCACGCGGATGATCCGGTTGCCGTCCTCATGGTCGATCCACACCGGTGTGCGGCGTCCTTCGCCCTTGCGGACGACATGCTCCTCGCCGCGAAGAAGGATCTTCGCGCCAAGCCCGAGCGGCACCGCCGGAGGCACCTGCGCCAGACGTTCGGCAATCCAGTCCGATTCGCCGCGCGCGAAATTCATGGCGTGATCCATGGCGCGCTTCGAGGGGGCGACAACCGTCACTTCGCCGGTCGACGGATGCACCTTCACGATCAGGCGGCGCGCGCGCGGATTGAGCCTGAGCGTCACCGCAACTGGCTGTCCATCGATGCGCAACAATTCCCGTTTGGCGAGCTGCGAACGCCCCCCAGCCTTTGTTTTCGACGCGGATGTGATCTTGCTTCCCATGGACTTTTCTTTACGCACCAAGCCTGATCTTCTGACACGCAAACACGACAGAACCGGTATGCACTCCCGCCCCAGATTCCACCTTGCATTCCCCGTGCGCGACCTCACCGAGGCGCGTGGGTTCTATGGCGAACTGTTGGGTTGCCGGGAGGGCCGATCCTCGGACGAATGGGTCGATTTCGACTTCTTCGGCCATCAGATCGTCGCCCATTTAAGCCCCTCCGAGACCGTCGGCAAAGCCCATAATTGGGTGGATGGCGAACAAGTTCCCGTGCGCCACTTCGGTGTCATTCTGGACATGTTGGAATGGCGGAATCTGGCCGAAAAACTGACCGCCTCGAAAGTTCCTTTCCTCATCGAACCGGGCATCCGCTTCGAAGGGGAGCCGGGCGAGCAGGCGACGCTTTTTGTCACAGACCCCAGCGGCAATGCACTCGAATTCAAGGCCTTCGCGGACGACGCGATGGTGTTCGCCACATGAGTTCCGCCAGGACAGAAAATGTCGCGATCGGGCTTGGGCTGGTGAGCCTCGCGCTCATGCTGGGCGCGCTCGGGTTCCAGTATCTGGACCGCCTGCCGCCCTGCGAGATGTGCGTGTGGCAGCGCTATCCGCACTTCGCCGCCATCGTGGTGGGACTGATCGGCGGCTTCGCCGTTTCGCGCGGATATCTTGACGCCAAGCTGGCGACGCCGATTGCGATTCTGACCGCGCTGCTTGTGGCGGCGTCCGGCGCCATCGCCGTCTATCACGCCGGTGTCGAATGGCACTGGTGGGAAGGTCCTAAAGCCTGCACCGGAGGACTGGTGAACGTCTCCGGCCCGATCGATCTCAACGCCCCGGTGGTGATGTGCGACCGCGCCGCGTGGCGCATGTTCGGCCTGTCGCTCGCCGGTTACAATGCGATTGCGTCGCTTGGCGCGGCGCTGATCGGATTCATCCTGATCGGTGTACGAACGAAGGCGAACGCATGAGCCGCAGCAAGCGCCCGGCCTTTCCCGGTGTCGCGAAAAGCGACGACGTGGAATCGATGATCCGCGTCGATCATGCCGGCGAGTATGGCGCCGTGCGGATCTACGAAGGCCAGCTCGCCGTCTTTGATGCACTGGGACGCAAGACGAAGACTGCCGCGTCCATCCGCAAGATGGCCGATCAGGAGCAGGCGCATCTCAAAGCCTTCGACAAGCTCGTCAACGAACGCCGCGTGCGGCCGACGGCGCTGGAGCCCGTGTGGCGTCTGGCCGGCTTTGCGCTGGGCGCCGCCACGGCGCTGATGGGCGAGAAAGCGGCGATGGCGTGTACGGCGGCCGTGGAAGAGGTGATCGACGAGCATTATGCGTCGCAGGTGGATCGCCTGTCGCACGACCGCGAGCTGAAAAAGACGGTCGAGGATTTCCGCGCCGACGAAATTGCCCATCGCGATGAAGCGCTGGCGCATGGCGCGGAAGAGGCGCCCGGGTATCGCCTGCTGAGCGAGGGCATCAAGGCGGGCTGCCGTCTCGCCATCAAATTGTCCGAACGGATATGAGCGACGACGACGCGCTGACCGATCTGCGGCATGAGAAGCTGGCCGCGGCCGCCAATCCCCGCCGCGCCACCGCCAACGATGCCGGGCAGCTGTCGCGGCTGTTCGCGTCCGCCTTCCTCACCGATCCGGTGATGGACTGGATTGCGCGCGCCGGCGCCAAACGGCCTGAAGGACTCGAGCGGTTCTTCTACTGGCTCTTGCAGGTGCGGGCGATTCCGTTCGGCGAGGTGTGGATGGCCGACGATGCGTCCGTGTGCGCGGCGTGGCTTCCGCCCGGCACACCGGCCAGCCCCGGGGGGTTCGTCGAGCAGATGAAACTCCTGCCGATGTTCCTGCGGCTGTGCGGTGTCCCGCGCATGATGCGCGGACAGGCGATGGCCGATGCGATGGAGAAGCACCATCCGCACGAGCCGCATTACTACCTCGCCTTCATTGCCGTGGCGCCGCGCTTTCAGGGCATGGGCCTCGGCTCGGCGATGATGGAGGCCAATCTCGCACGCATCTCGCCAACCGGCATGCCGTGCTATCTGGAAAACTCCAACCCGAAGAACACGCGCCTCTACGAACGCTGCGGATTCGTGGCACGCACGAATATCGCACCTTCCGCCGCACCGCCGCT
>DATIYG010000403.1:0-2661 GCA_035517755.1 Rhizomicrobium sp.
GTTTCCGAACCCCGTCGCCGCATCGACCACGACAATCGACAGATCCTTCGCAAGCGTGAAATTCTGGTGGCCGTCATCCATCACGATGGCATTGATGGCCTCGCGCTCGGCGAGCTTTGCGCCGGCGGCGCGGTCGCGCGATACGATGACAGGTGCGGCGGCCGCCAGCACCAGCGCTTCGTCGCCGATCCGCGTGGCCTGGTCCCGCTCCGAATTCACAACCAGCGGACCGCGCTCGCGCCCCCCGTAACCGCGCGTGAGAATCGCCGGGCTATAGCCGCGCTCGATCAGTGCGCGCGTGATCGCGATCGACACCGGAGTCTTGCCGGTGCCGCCCGCGCTCAAATTTCCAACACAAATTACCTTCGCGCTGGAGCGATACGGCTTTGCATGCGCGGCCTTGTAGGCGACCGTCGCGCCATAGGCCCAACTGAGCGGCGCAAGCGCGGCAATGGCGAGCCGCGCCGTGTTGTCGTGTCCGTTCCAGAAGTCAGGCTCGCGCATGGGCCAGCAGATGTTCGACGGCCGCGCGCGTCTTTTCCACCGCGCCGCCAAGCTTTGCGGCGGCGTCCGCTGCCGCATCGCCCATCGCGCGCGCATTGGCGGGATTGTCGATCAGCCGGCCGGCAAGCGTGGCGATCTCGCCGCTGGAATGCACGCGACCCGCACCTTGTGCCGAGAGAATCGCGTCGTAGGCGACCGTGAAGTTCTGGGTGTGTGGGCCGGTCATCACAGCGCAATGCAGGCGGGCGGGTTCCAACGGATTTTGTCCGCCATGCGGAATGAGGCTGCCGCCGATGAAGGCGAATGGCGCCAGGCGATAGAAAAGCCCCAGCTCGCCCAGCGTGTCTGCGACATAGACCGCCGTGTTCGAATCCGGCAATTCGCTTTTCGAGCGCTGCCGCGTGGCGCGGTCGCCGGCCAACATCATGATTTCGCCGCCACGTTCGGGATGGCGTGGCGCGATGATGGTCAAGAGATCGGAATGCTGGCGTCGCAAGGCATCGTGGGCCGGAAGAATGGTCTCGTCTTCGCCCGGGTGCGTGCTGACGGCCAGCAGCACGGGACGCGATCCGATGGCTTCGAGCAATGCGTTTAGCCTGGTGGGGTCGGCAGGAAGCGGTGCTGCATCGGCCTTGAGGCTGCCAGTGACTTCTACACGCCGTGCACCGAGCGCGCTCAACCGCTCTGCCGTCGCTGCATCCTGTGCGAGACAAACATCGTAGTTCGCGAACAGCCGCGCGGCGGATCGCCGGAAGCGTCGCCAGCCGGCGAAGGACCGCGCCGAGATGCGTCCGTTGATCAGCGCCAGCGGAATGGACCGCATGCGCGCGCCCGTCAAAATGTTCGGCCAGATTTCCGAATCCACGAACAGCGCCGCATCGGGCCGCCAGTGATCAAGAAAGCGCGCCGTGACGGAGGGCGCATCCACCGGCGCGAATTGATGGAGCGCGCGCGGCGGCAATCGCTCCGCCATCAGCTTTGCTGATGTGACCGTGCCGCTTGTGACCAGCACAGAACGGTCCGCCTCCTCCAGCAGCGCATCGATCAGCGGCAGGATGGCAAGCGTTTCACCGACACTGGCGCCATGAATCCAGATGAGTTGTCCCCCGGGCCGCGCGCGTCCGGCGTGGCCAAGCCGTTCGCGCATCCGTTCGCGGTCTTCCTTGCCGCGCAGCGCGCGCTGGCGCAGCGCAATCGGCACCAGCGGCGTCAGCGCGTGCGTGAACAGGCGATAGGCCGTGAGCGTGAGGGATGACACGGGCTCAGACCGATCCGGTGGCGACAAGCCGCGGCGGCTCGTCGAACTGATGCTGGTAGAGGCGCGCGTAGAGCCCGTTGCGCGCGATCAGCTCGGCATGGGTGCCTGATTCCACGACGCGGCCATGATCCAGCACATAGATCTTGTCGGCATCCAGCACGGTGGAAAGCCGGTGCGCGATGACGATCGTGGTGCGGCCCTTCATCAGGGTGGCGAGCGCCTCCTGCACCTGGCGCTCGCTTTCGGTGTCGAGCGAGGAGGTGGCTTCGTCGAGCAGCAGGATCGGCGCATTGCGCAGCATGGCGCGCGCGATGGCGATGCGCTGGCGCTGTCCGCCGGAAAGCTTTAGCCCCCCTTCGCCGACGCGTGCATCATAGCCGCCGTCGATTTTCGAAATGAACTCGTGCGCCGCCGCCGCCTTTGCCGCCGCTTCGATTTCTTTGCGGGTCGCGCCGGACCGGCCGAGCGAAATGTTCTCGGCGATCGATTCATCGAATACGATCGGCTCCTGCGTCACCAGCGCGATGCTCTCGCGCAGCGAGGTGAGCGTGACGTCGTGGATGTTCTGGCCGTCGATGGTGATGGCGCCCGTGCCGGGGTCGTAAAACCGCAGCAGAAGGTTGAACACGGTTGACTTGCCGGCGCCGGACGGCCCGACCAGCGCGATCTTCTTGCCGGGCGCAATGTCGAGTGACACGGCATCAAGCGCCGGCGCGGCGCCAGGATAGGCGAACGTCACATTGTCGAAGCGCACGCCACCGCTGAACGGCGGTGCTGCCACATGCAGTGCCGGCGCCATAGGCTGGTCCACGATGGTGGGTTTCGCGTCGATCACCGCGAACAGACGGTTGGCGGCGGAGAGGCCTTCGTTCGAAATCGCCATCAGTTGGCTCAGATTG
>DATIYG010000404.1:0-3213 GCA_035517755.1 Rhizomicrobium sp.
TCGCTGGCGCAGGCGCCTTCCGGATTCGACGGCGAGCAGATGTAGACGGCCGCTGTGCGATCGAGCAGGGCGGGCGGCAGAGATGCGTAGTCCGGCAGGAAGTTGGTGGCCGCGGTGGCCGGCACGAACACCGGCTCGGCACCGGCCGCGACAGCCGCGGCCGCGTAGCACTGATAAAACGGGTTGGGGATGAGGATGGCGGGCTGCTGCCCCGCCTTCGTCTCGGGCATCACGATGAAGGCAGCGAGGAACAGGCCCTCGCGCGTACCGTTCAGCGGCAGCAGATGTTTGTCCGGGTCGATGGCCGCTTCCGGCAGCGCGAACCGGCGCCTCAGCCATCCAGCAGCCGCATCGCGCCAATCGGCCGTGCCGTTGATGGCCGGATACTCGCCGAACTCGCCCGCATGTTTCGCGATGGCCTCGGTGACGAACGCTGGCACCGACCCGCGCGGATCGCCGACCGACAGGCTGACCGGCGGGCCACCCGGCGGAACAGGATCGAGCAGGTTCGCAAGCTTGGCGAACATCGATTCCGGGAGTTGAGACAGGCGCCCTGCGAACATGAACTCCAATCTAGCGCAACGCCGGTGCCGATTGAATCGGGCGAGAGAAAAAAGGGGCGCCCGATGTTGCGGCGCCCCTTCCGAGGAGACTCTGACCTTGCGCAACTATCCGTGGATCACTTCACCATGCAGGTTGATGTCGAGACCCTCCACCTCGACTTCCTTGCTGACGCGCAAGCCGATGGTGCTCTTGATCAGGAACAGGATGATGGCGGTGCCGATGCCGCAATACACGAACACGGCGGCGACATCATAGAACTGGATCAGCATCTGATGCCCGTTGCCGTCGTACAGCCAACCCTTGCCGGCGGAGTTGATGGCGTTTGATGCCAAGGCGCCGGTCAGCATGGCGCCGAGCGCTCCGCCAATGCCATGAACGCCCCAGGCATCGAGCGCGTCATCGTAGCCGAACACTTTCTTCATATGGACGGCGGCGAGGTAGCAGATGACGCCCGCGGCAATGCCGATGATGAGCGCGCCTTGCGCATTCACGAAGCCCGACGCCGGCGTGATGGCGACGAGGCCCGCCACCGCGCCGGAGATCATGCCGAGCACGGAAGGCTTCTTCGCCACGATCCATTCGGAGGCCATCCAGGCAAGCGAGGCGGCCGCGGTGGCAATTTGTGTCGCGGCGGCCGCCATGCCGGCATTGACATTCGACGTCACCGCCGAGCCCGCGTTGAAGCCGAACCAGCCCACCCACAGCAGCGATGCGCCAATCAACGCGAAGAGCAGATTGTGCGGCGCCATGTTTTCGCTGCCGAGGCCGGTGCGCTTTCCAAGCATCAGACATGCAACGAGACCGGCCGTGCCGGCATTCAGGTGCACTACAGTTCCGCCGGCATAATCGAGCGCACCCATGCTGCCGAGCCAGCCGCCGCCCCACACCCAATGCGCGATCGGGCAATAGACGAAGAGGAGCCACAGCCCCATGAACCACATGAACGCCGAGAATTTCATGCGATCGGCAATCGCGCCGGCGATCAGTGCCGGCGTGATGATGGCGAACGTCATCTGGAAGAACATGTAGACGGATTCAGGGATCGTCGCGGCCAGCGGATTGGTGGCGTTCAGGCCCATCGGACCGAGCAGGAAGTAGTTGAAGCTGCCGATGTACTGGTTGAGCGAAGAACTCGGATTCGTCGTAAACGCGACCGAATAGCCGATGACCATCCACAACACCGTGATGATGCAGGTGGCGCCGAAGCTCTGCGCTGCCGTCGCCAGCATGTTCTTCTTCCGCACCATGCCCGCGTAGAACAGCGCCAGACCGGGAATGGTCATCAGGAGCACCAGCGCGCTCGACGTCAACATCCACGCGGTATCGCCGGAATCGATCTTCGGCGCGGCCGCAAATGCACTTGTCGTCGTCAACAGAATGGCTCCCGCAACCGCCGCCACGGACAGGGTTGCGCGCCTGAACCTCGTGAGTCTCATCGAACTGCCCCCTCGTATCGAATCCGAAATATCGCGCTCACAACGCATCGGCATCGGTTTCACCGGTGCGGATGCGCACGACTTCTTCAAGCGGCGTCACAAAGATTTTGCCGTCGCCGATCTGGCCGCTCTTGGCGCTCGCAGCGATGGCTGCGACAACCGCATCGGCCAATTCGCTGTTGACGGCGACTTCGATCTTGATCTTGGGCAGAAAATTCACCGCGTATTCCGCGCCGCGGTAGATCTCGGTGTGCCCCTTCTGGCGGCCGTAGCCCTTCACTTCGGTGACCGTCATCCCCTGGATTCCCAAGGCGTTCAGGGCCTCCCGAACCTCATCGAGTTTGAAGGGTTTGATGACTGCTGAGATGAATTTCATGGTGCCATCCCCCGCGATTCAGCAGGAATTGTGCAGTGCAATATGAGGCCGTGCAATATGACGCAACCGCGAAAGCGCACCATTTTGTGGAAAAGTTGCGAGATGCGGCGTCATCTCGCAGGGTTCGAATATCTACAGAACCGAATCAGTAAGATTCCGACTTTGGAGCCTTGGAAAGCGATACCGCCAGTAGCCGGGCAATCTCGTGGCAAAGGCAACGCGGCGGCCCTACGTTTCCGTCGATGGCAGATACCGACGTCCTGATCGCCGGCGGCGGCATGGTAGGCCTGAGCCTCGCGCTTGCGCTGGCGCAAGGCGGATTGCGCACGACTGTTGTCGATCCCTTGCCAGCTTCGACCGTGCTGAACGCGGCCTTCGACGGGCGGGTGACGGCGCTTTCCTATTCGGCCGTGCGCATGTTCCGGGCGCTTGGGGTGTGGGAGCATCTCGAAGATCATGCCCAGCCGATTCTCGACATCCTCGTCACTGATGCCCAGCTTGACCACACGCCAAGCCCCTTCTCGCTGCATTTCGATCACCGCGAGATCGGCGAGCCGATGGGCGTGATCGCGGAGAACCGGCACATCCGCAGCGCCTTGTTCGCCGCACTGGAAAGCGTCGGGGCAATCAAGCTCGTTGCCCCGGCCGCGGTTGTCGGCGCCGAGACCGATGCGAGCAACGGGACTGTTCGTCTTTCAACCGGACAAGCCGTAACAGCGGAACTCGTCATTGCTGCCGACGGGCGGGAATCGCCGCTGCGCGAGCAGATGGGCATTCGCACAATTTCGTGGAGCTATCCGCAAACAGGAATCGTCGCGACAGTCGAGCACGAGAAGC
>DATIYG010000405.1:0-2862 GCA_035517755.1 Rhizomicrobium sp.
CGGGCTCATCCTGCTCGGCGTGCTGCTCAACTATTTCGACGTACCGAGCGGCATGATCCTATTCTCGATCATCCAGCTCTGCGCCAACGGCTGGCGAGCGTTCCAATGGCGCCAATACGTGCGGTGGCCGATCTTCTTCAAATATCTTGGCGGCGCCGCGATCTCGTTCGTGGCGATGTATTCGATCAAGTTCGTGCCGAACAAGATGATGGTATATCTGAGCCTTGGCATGATGCCGTTCGTGATCGAGGCGCTACCGAAAACGTGGCGGCCGAACATCGAGTGGCGCGGCGTGCCGTTCGTCACCGGCGTGCTGACGACGATCGTGCAGGTGCTGGCCGGCGTCGGCGGGCTGTTTCTCGACATCTTCTTTCAGAAGAGCATGCTTGACCGCAAGACGACGAATGCCACCAAGGCCATTGTGCAGTCCCTCAGTCACGTCGTGCGGGCCACCTATTTCGGCTCGCTGACCGGGCTGGCGCAGGTGCCGAAGTGGACGCTTGCTCCGGCCATCGCACTCTCGATCGCCGCGACGTCGCTGGCGCCCTTCGTGATCGAGCGCATGACCGATCACGGTTTCCGGCAATGGACGCGCGCGATCATCTTCGCGGTCAGCATCGTCTATCTCTTCCGCGGCGTTGCACTGTGGTGGCACGCCTGAACGGCGCGCGAACCTGCCGGCGTTTCAGAGATAGCGACGCAAATCCGCTGCCGCCGCTTCGGGCGTCCGCTTCAGGCTGAACGGCGCGACGAAACGGCCGTCCTTGTCCATGAGATAGACCACGGCGGTATGGTCCATGGTGTAGTCGCCGTTATCGAGCGGAACCTTCTTGGCGTAGACCCGATAGGCCTTGATGGCCGCGTTGATGGACGCCTGATCGCCGGTCAGGCCGCGCAGGTGCGGATCGAAATTCGACAGATAGTCCTTCAGCACCGCGGGCGTATCGCGCTCCGGATCGACCGTGATGAATAGAGCGCCGGTGCGATCCGCATCCGGCCCGAGCTTCTGCAAGACCTGCGAGAGGTCGAACAAGGTGGTCGGACAGACGTCGGGGCAATGAGTGAAGCCGAAAAATACCAGGAATGGGCGGCCTTTCATATCCTGGTCGCTGACCGGCTTGCCGTTCTGATCCTCAAGGTGAAATGGACCTCCGACGGCGGCAACCGCCTGGCCGATCGGCGACGGTGCTATCCCGGTCACCACCACGATAACGCCAAAGAACAGCAGCAGACCAGCGAGAAACGCGCCAAGCACCAAGGCGACGCGAGAGGCTTTCGGGCTCACAATCATCTCCGCTCAGCCGAAGCATGCCGCAAAGCCGGCACGGATCGTCTCGAAAAAAACCGTCGCTCCGTAATGTGCCCAGAGTAAGACCGTGCCGGCGAGCAAGAGCGCAACTGCCAGCCCGGCCGCGATGAGCGGCCGCGACATCGGGCGCGGTGCGAGGATTTCGGGCATCGGTCAAGTTCCTGGCACGCGTTAAATAAGCCGGAACCAGCCAAGCGACAACTGCCCGCGGCGGAGCCCGCGCCGCGGCAAAACGGTCGCGGTAGCCTTATCGGAACGGCCCTACTGGCAGGTGTGATAGAGCGCCGTGAGTTCGTGACCGCGCAGCATGATGAGCCGGGGTGTCAGACCGCCGTGTCGCCCGATCCAGGCCCGGATCGGCGCCGGATAGAGCCGCATCACCAAAGCGCTGCCCTCACGCGTCGGCACCAGCGACCGCGAAGCGTCATCGTAATAGGAGGCGGCATGAAAGCCGAGCACGGCGCGGCTTGTCACGCAGACATGGTCGCGCGGCACGATACCAGTCAGCAGCGTGCACGCGGAGAGGCAGGGGCCGTCGATGACGATTTCGTCCCCTGAATCGCGCACCGCCTCAAACTTGCGGATGTAGGACGATACCTCGCCGCCCGGATCCTTGACGATGCGGACTTCCGCGGAGGCGACCGAACATGTGATTGCCGACAGCACGAAGATTACAGCGGCCGACGCCAGCGCGCCGGCAAAGCCTGCCTGCCATTTCATGGACCGACCCTTCCCCATCAATCATCCCGACCCTGGCGCCACATTATGGCAGGACTTCGGGGAAGTTGTGCGGAAATGTTTGTTCCATCCGCTCTTCTTTTGCCGCAGGTTCCATTGGCGGACGACGGCAAAAAGGGGTGCTATAAGCGGAACTCGAAATCCGAGCAGAAGCAGGAACCATTATGGCGCGCGACTTCGAAGATCATTGCTGGAAGGATCTGATCGATGCCGATACGGTCGAGATCTACCAGGCCTATCGGCGCAAGACTTATGTCGGCGACAATCCCGCGGTTCTCGCCATCGATCTCTATAACAAGGCCTATCAGGGCGGGAACCGCCCGGTGCGGGAGGTCGATCGCGAATTCTCCGGCTCTTGCGGAGAGAATGCCTGGAAGGCGCTGGTGCCGACCCAAAAGCTGTTCGCCGCGGCCCGGCGCGCCGGCGTGCCGGTCATCTACACCACGCGCCACGTCGACACCGGCGGCGTCCATTCGACCAACCGCAACATGGCGCGGGAGCGCGATGACATTTACGACATCAAGGCCGAGCTTGCGCCGCAGCCGGACGAGCTTGTCATCTACAAGGAACGCGCGTCGGGATTCTTCGGTACACCGCTGATCGCTCACCTCCAGCAGAAGCGGATCAATTCGCTCATCATCTGCGGCGAGAGCACATCGGGCTGCGTACGCGCCTCGACGGTCGACGCCTATTCCTATGGCTTCCACAATGTGGTGGTTGAAGAGTGCACTTACGACCGCTCGGCCATCAGTCACAAAGTCAACCTATTCGATCTGCATCACAAATATGCCGACGTGCTGCATATCGAGGAAGTC
>DATIYG010000406.1:0-7216 GCA_035517755.1 Rhizomicrobium sp.
GCCGCCGACGCAACGACATACCAAGGTATGGCTGATCCAAGTAGTAGAAAGCCCATCGCCCAACCGAACCAAACCACAAAGTCGGTCAGGCCGAATAGCGTCGGCACCACATTCCAATAGGCAAGACCGACAATGGAATGCAGAGCGCCAGCTGCGGCGCCGGTGACAATGAAAGCAATCTTCGTCGGCCACCGGGCGGTCGCAAGCAACATTGCGGGCGCCAGAAAAAGGAATGCTCCTGTGAAACCAAAGACGACGGCATACAGCGGCGCCAGCAGCACCTGAAAAATCGCCCCAGGCAACTCGTAAGCGGGCGAGCCGAGCAGAAAGGTCGCCGCAAGCGTCAGAACTATTGTCAGCGCGGGCGCGATCACCGACACAATCGCGACCGCCATCAGCTGTCGCTTTATTGGCATTTCACGTCACTCATCCCTGAAATTCGGCTTTCGCTTTTCGCCGAACGCAGCCATGCCTTCCTTCTGGTCTTCGGTGGCGAACATCGCGTGGAACACGCGCCGCTCGAAGCGGATGCCTTCGGCGAGTGTCGTTTCGTAGGCGACGTTGATCGCTTCCTTCGTCATCATCACGATCGGCACGGATTTCGCCGCGATGGTCTCGGCCGCCTTCATGGCTTCGGCCATCAATTCGGCCGCCGGCACCACGCGCGACACCAGGCCTGAGCGTTCCGCTTCCGCCGCATCCATCTGCCGGCCGGTCAAACACATCTCCATCGCCTTCGATTTGCCGACGAGGCGCGTCAGCCGCTGCGTGCCGCCGATGCCCGGCATGACGCCGAGATTGATCTCCGGCTGGCCGAACTTCGCCGTGTCGGCGGCGATGATGAAGTCGCACAGCATGGCAAGCTCGCAGCCGCCGCCGAGCGCGAAGCCCGCGACCGCGGCGATGATGGGCTTGCGGATGGCGGCGATGCGCACAGCCGGCTCGGCGAAGAAATTCGCCTTGTACATCTGCATGTAGGATTGCGGCTGCATCTCCTTGATGTCAGCGCCGGCGGCAAACGCCCGCTCCGATCCGGTGAGGACAATGGCGCGGACTTCGTCGCCGCCATCCCAGGCTTCCAGCACCTCGCACAGCTCGCGCAGGAGCTCGGCGTTCAGCGCGTTGAGCGCCTTCGGCCGGTTGAGCGTGACGACGCCGACCGGGCCTTCAACCGTGGCGATGATGTTTGCGTATTCCATGGGATGTTCCTTCGGTTTCGCTCAACGCTTCGTGGCGCGAGGCGAGGGCGATTGCAAATCCAATCTCACGCGGAGGCCCGGAGGCTTCTTTCTTTGTGTCCTTGGTGGTCTTTGTGGTGATGTTTACCACCAAGGACACAAAGAGCACCAAGTCTGAAATTGCACGCGGAGACGCGGAGGCGCGGAGGAGAAAATGTACTGGCCGCCTTCGGCGGCCAAACAGAATTCCAAAGATGGCGCGCCTCTGTCAGTTCTGGTCTCCGCGTTCTCCGCGGCTCCGCGTGACTCACTCTTCTATTCGCTTCCCGCGCATGGCTTTCAATCGCCCGCGGGTTTTCTTCTGCTCGAGGCGCCGTTCTTTCGAAGCCCGCGTGGGCTTTGTGGCTTTCCGCTTTTTCGGAACGACCGAAGCCGCGCGGATCAAATCGGCCAATCGCTCGCGCGCATCGTCGCGATTGCGCGCCTGGTCGCGGAAACGGCCGGCGTGGATCACCAGCACGCCCGATTTGGTGACGCGCGATCCGCCGATGCGGAAAAGGCGCGCGCGCACGTCCGATGGCAGCGAGGAATGCAACAGATCGAAGCGCAACTCCACCGCGCTCGCCACCTTGTTCACATTCTGCCCGCCGGGCCCGGAGGAGAGCACGAAGTGCTCCTCGAGTTCCCGGTCCGATATCGAAATGGAAGGCGTGATCTGAAGACGCGCCATGCGATTCCCTCTTGACCCGGCTTGTCTCCATTTTTGCCGCCAGGATCAATGTCTCGCGCACCGTTCGTTTGAGTGCGGCGAGTTTCCGTCGCCTAGCGAGATTGTTACGGGTATATTTCCCAGTCTTGAAGGCATTGCGATTGCCGACTGGCGCTCCGCGCCGCCTCGTCACCACATCTTGGGGGTCGCGTGCCATCGAGTCATTTGAATTCACGATCTGCCGCTTCTTTGTGGCGCGGGCAGGCGCGGTCTTCCGTTCTGCACAAGATCCATCGTGTCGGCGATCACGGACGAGGACGTCACCACGTGTTGAAAGGCCTCGACGATCTGCGGCAACTCACTTGTGGTGAACGGTTTGACGACCACGTCGTCGGCCAATGTTCTTGCGATGCGCGTGCATTCGGCGAGCTGGATGCCGAGCAGGTCGAAAATGGCCATGCTTGGGATGGGGAATTCGTAACGCCGATCGTCCGGCGGCGTGATCGACGAGGGCAGGGCGTCGACCGGCGGTTTCGCCTCGGGCCCGGTCTTCGGGTCCTGCGCCGCGTGTCTGTCCTCGTCGCCGAACCATTTTTCCGTTCGCGCCTCGGCAGCCTTCTGCCGAAGCGGTTTCTCGTCGTCTTTCATGGGCTTCTCCATCTCAATTCCACCCCCTTTTTGTTCTAATATCAGGCATAAAATACCTCACGTCAACCTCTATAGAGATGTATGAAGGAATATTAGGCGGTCATTCCTTGAACTTGTTGCTTGACATGCAACCGGAAAGTTGCATATTAGAACCGATGAGTATGGATGCGGTGTTCAAGGCGCTGGCCGATCCCTCAAGGCGGCAGCTGCTCGACCGGCTCCGGGACAAGAACGGCCAGACACTGAACGAGCTGGCAAATGGGTGGGACATGACGCGGCAGGCGGTGACCAAGCACCTCGCCATTCTGGAAGCGGCGAACCTCGTCGCCACGCAATGGCGCGGGCGCGAGAAGCTGCACTACCTCAATCCGGTTCCCATCCACGACATCGCCGATCGCTGGATTGCCAATTTCGACCGCGCGCCACTCGCGGCATTGGCCGATCTCAAACGCGACCTCGAATCCAAAAATGGAGACGAGAAATGACTCACGCGGAGGGCGCGGAGGACGCGGAGGTTTTGGCCTTTGCTTCGAGATTGTTCGTGTCGGAACCGGATCTCTTTTGGCGCGCGCAGCGCGCCGGCCCCCTCTTTTTCCTCCGCGCACTCCGTGGCCTCCGCGCGATTCAAAGTACCGCGCACAGTCGCGGAAACCGTCTCTTGGTGTCCTTTGTGATCTTCGTGGTGAGTTCACCACAAAGAACACCAAAAGCACCAAGCAAACGGTTCCTCCGCGTTCTCCGCGTGAATCTCATCTCAACCACAACAAGGGAAGCAAACGATGAGCAGCGATTTCGTCTACGTGACCTACATCTACACGACGCCGCAGAAGGTTTGGGATGCGATCACCAAACCGGAGTTCGCGCATCGCTACTGGATGCACACCAATGTGTCGGACTGGAAGAAAGGCTCGCGCTGGGAACACCAGCACGGCGATGGCTCCGGCAAGGTGCTGATTGACGGCGAAGTGATCGAGTCCCAGCCGCCGCGCCGCCTGGTGATCTCGTGGTCGCGCCCCGATCATTCGAAAGAACCGTCGCGCGTCACGTTCGACGTTGCGGATTACGCGCCGGGACTTGTCTGCCTCACGGTCACGCATGACAGGCTCGCGAACGATCCGGACATGGCAAAAAGTGTCGCCGGCGGCTGGCCGAAGGTTCTTGCCAATCTCAAATCGCTCTTGGAAACCGGCAAGGCCGAGAACATCTGGCTCACCACGGGTAAGGCAGCGTGAGGGGGACGTGATTCTTGTCCGCGAATTCATGCGGATGTCCCTTTTGTCCAATGCGGGAAGCGGAAATTGAGGGCGTTACTCTCTCAGGCGGGCAGTGCGACAGTTGGAGAAGAACATGACGCACTTCAGAAATCTCGCCCTCGGCGCTCTGGTGGCCGCCGGATTTGCGTCCGCAGCCACGCTTCCGGCCGAAGCGAGGCGTTCCTGCCAGTGGTACTTCGATCGCGGCCGTTCCATGCCGGCCCGCTGCTTCTCGCCGATCGGGATGAGCTTCGTGGCTCGGCCCGGCTGGCACCGGGTCTGGTGGGGCAATCGCTGGGCATGGGGCCGGCCGGGCATGCGCCGCCGCTGGCGCGGCGGGCGCTGGCGCTGGGGATAAGCCAGACGCCGGCTTGAATAGATAGGGGCGGGTCCGCTTTGCGCGGATGCTGCTTGACCTTCATCGCAACTCTGCTCGAATTGTTCGCGAGCGGAGGTGGGCGATGGCAAAGATCACAGGCATTGGCGGCGTGTTCTTCAAGGCGCGCGATCCGAAAGGATTGAGCGCGTGGTATCGCGACGTGCTGGGGTTTTCAGTCGAGAGCTGGGGCGGCGTGATGTTTCCGTCCGGCGATGGCGGCCCGCCGATGACGTTGTGGATGCCGTTCGAGTCTTCCACGACCCACTTCGCGCCGTCGACGCGCGAATTCATGATCAACTTCACGGTCGAGGATCTCGATGGATTGCTCGCGGCGCTGAAAGCGAAGGGCATCGAGCCGCTGAAGCGCGAGGCCGACGACAATGGCCGCTTCGCCTGGATCATGGATCCCGAAGGCACCAAGGTCGAACTGTGGGAACCGAAGAGCGAGTGAGAGAGAAATACCTGTGGGGAGGTCGGCGAACGCAGTGAGCCGGGTGGGGGGTAAGTCTGCACTGAATTTGCCAAATTTGCCCCCCGCCCGAAATGCTTTCGCTGCGCTCAAGCATTTCGACCTCCCCACAAGGGGGAGGTAGATTCTATTTCTGGCACTTCGGGCAGTAGAAGGTGGAGCGGCCGGATTGCACGATGCGCTTGATCGTGCCCCCGCATTTTGAAGGACACGGTTTTCCCTCGCGATCGTACACCGCGAAATGGTGCTGGAAATCGCCCAGCTCGCCGTCCACCCGCTTGTGATCGCGCAAGCTTGAGCCGCCGGCCTTCACCGCCTCGCGCAGTACCGACTTGATCGCGGCCACCAGCGGCGCCATCGAATCCTTGCGCACATTCGTCGCCAGTCGCTTCGGTGAAATGCGCGCGCGGAACAGCGCCTCGCAGGCATAGATGTTGCCGATGCCGGCGATCAAGCGCTGATCGAGCAGGGCGGATTTGATCGGTGTCTTCTTGCCCTTCAGGGCGCGCGCCAGGAACGCCGCATCGAAATCGTCGGACAACGGCTCGACACCGAGGCCATGAAACAGCGGATTCTCGTCGAGTGTGTCGGTCTCGATCAGCAGCATGAGTCCGAAGCGCCGCGGATCCGTGAACACGATGCGCGCCGGCGCATCGGTTTCGATCACCACATGATCGTGTTTGCCGTGACCGGCTTCGGCGGGTGCGGCGTCATACACATATTGCCCGAGTTTCTTCGCACGCCCTTCCGCATACACGCTCATTCGCCCGCTCATGCCGAGATGGATGACGAGCGTTTCGTTCTTGTCCAATTCCGCCAGCAGATACTTGGCGCGGCGCTTGAGACTCGCCACGCGGCGGCCCTTCAGGCGTTTCGCGAAATCCTTGGGGAACGGCACGCGTAAGTCCCCGCGCCGCGTTTCGGCGTGCGTGATTCGGTGCTTCTCCAGCACCGGCGCGAGCCCTAAGCGAACCGTCTCGACTTCGGGAAGTTCAGGCATGCCGGAGGACTAGCAGCTATCGGATTGGTCAGCCATTCGTCCTCGCCATGCAGGGTAATGGATTCACGCGGAGGACGCGGAGTTCGCGGAGGATTCAAATAAGACTCCCTCTCCCCCGCTTTAGCGGGGGAGAGGGTTGGGGTGAGGGGGCGTCGACATTTTTCGCGAAACTTCGTCACGCCCTCACCCTAACCCTCTCCCCCACATGCGTGGGGGAGAGGGAATCTCATCGGCGCATGCCCTTTCGCCGTACATACAGTCACAAGTTGTGGGGCATAATCCGCCGATACTCGCGAGTCGGATTTGGAGGCCACCATGTGCGAACACCACAGCATCAGCCGGCGCGGATTTGCATCGCTCGCGCTCGCCACATCCAGCCTTGCCCTGCTGCCCGCTGCGGCCCGTGCGGCGGGGTCGCCGATCAAGGCCTTTGCCGTCACCTGCATCGACTACCGCTTCCTCAACAAGGATGCGGCGTTCATCGCCAACGATCTCGACCTGTTCAGGAACGCCGACATCGTGGCACTGGCCGGTGCATCGCTGGCGGCCATCTCGACCAAGCTGCCGGAATCGGCGAAGGCGTTCTGGGAGCAGCTTGCCATCGCCAAGCAGCTGCACGGCTTCCACCATGTCGTGATGATCGACCACATGGACTGCGGCGCCTACAAGGCCGAGTTCGCTCCGCTCGATCCGGCCAAGGAGCACGAGAAGCACGTTCAGGTGCTTAACCTCGTGTCGCAACGCCTCAAGGGAATGGGCTATACCGTCGACGGCTATCTGATGCCGAAGGAGATCGACGGTTGCGCCGAGCACATCATCAAGGCGGCTTAGACGAAGGCGACGTTCCGTTCGGCTATCGCGACGTCCCCGCCCCCGACAAGGCGGGAATGGTGCGCGAAGTGTTTTCGTCGGTCGCCGCGCGCTACGATCTGATGAACGACCTCATGTCGGGCGGCGTCCACCGGCTGTGGAAGGACACCATGGTCGAGTGGTTGAACCCGCAGCCCGGCTGGCGCGTGCTCGACGTGGCGGGCGGCACGGGCGACATCGCCTTCCGCATTGCCGAGGCCGTACGGCGCCGCGGCGGTGAGGCCGGAATCACGGTTTGCGACATCAATGCCGAAATGGTGGGCGAGGGCGTGGCGCGCGCTCGCGACAAAGGCGAGGGCGCCATCGCATGGATCGTCGGCGACGCGGAAGCCTTGCCCGTTCCGGACGCCAGCGTCGACGCCTATACCATCGCGTTCGGCATCCGCAACGTGACGCATATCGATCGCGCGCTCGCCGAAGCCGCACGCGTGCTGAAACCGGGCGGGCGGTTCCTGTGCCTGGAATTCTCCCGTGTCGAGGCGCCGGGGCTGGATGCGCTGTACGACCGCTTCTCGTTCGCCGTGCTGCCGCGGCTGGGCGAAATGGTGGCGAAAGATTCGGACGCCTATCGCTATCTCGCCGAAAGCATCCGCCGCTTCCCGCCGCAGAACGCGTTCGCCAAGATGATCGGCAAGGCCGGACTCTCGCGCGTGAAGGTGCGCAACATGGCCGGCGGCATCGCCGCGCTCCATTCGGCGTGGAAGATCTGA